>CAJOMO010000010.1 GCA_905235685.1 uncultured Selenomonadaceae bacterium | reverse complement strand
CGTTTCATCAGGATGCTTTTCGTAGAACGCGTACGCGACTTTAACCGCTTTGTCCAGAGCAATCGCTTCGTTGAGAACGGCGCCGGAGTCGTTGGCGTGACCAACCCAGTCGATCTTTCCGCCTTCGCACATGATAAAGAATCCGGCGGGACCGTCGAGCAATTCAATCGCCTTGGCAAGATACTGGTCAAGCGTCAGACCGCCTTCATGGTTGATGGCGTACGGCAACGCGCCTTCTTTCTGGCAGGCGATAACTTTGCCGTCTCCCGGTTCGAGTTCCATAATGTCGTCTGGATCATGAACGACTTCGTATCCGAATTCCTCCGCCAGTTCGTAGATGTCGCCCTTGAAGTCTTTACCGGCTTTTAACGTCTGTTTATAGACGTCGCCAATATTATCTTTGTATTGTTTGTCGTCGTGTTTGTCAATCGCTCCGCCGCCGAAGAAATCGAACCCGGAGTGAAGCAAGTCCAGTCCGAGCAGGTAATACTTTCCGCGGTCGTCCTGATTGCCGTAGAATGATGCAGGCGTAGCGTGGTTAAGGGTAACGCTTGTCAGAATCCCGACTTTCTTGCCGGTCTTTTTGGCAACGTAAGCGGAGGATTCCAGTTTGCGCGTTCCAGACGCATCCATTCCAATGCGGCCGTTGTTGGTCTTTTCGCCGCAGGCGATAGCCGTTCCGCTGGCGGCAGAGTCCGTAACGAGTTTGTTGGCAGACCACGTCGTCGTTGGGGATTTAACGGGGAAAGAGTTCATCGTCATCCCGGGCTGACCAATCGCCTGTAGATAATTATCGCACATCTGCCGCTGCGGGGAAGACATGCCGTCTCCTATGAACAGGAATACATATTTAACCGGTTTGAGTTCTTCTTGAACGGGAGCCTCTTGCGCTTGAACAGACGCCAATGCGCTTAATGCCAAAGCCATTACGGCAATCAAAGAGAATAAACGTTTCATGGTAGGATAATTAAGGTTATGGTGTTCCGCCGAAGCTGACAGTCCGGGAAACGAATTGTTTCAACGATTGGAAAACCGCCAACTCCCTGATATATAATTATTATCCAAATTGAAATTCTGTCAAGAGCGTTTTTGAGAAATAATTGGTATTCAAGGGCAGAAAAAAACATAATAGAATTGGATATATTGTCTTTCGTTTTGGTCTGTGTACTATAATATGGGGCTTTTATTAAATATGATTTTGTGTATAATAGGATTAATGTTGCTAGAAGCGAGACATTCGTGATTATCGTACTCATACCTGATGTCTGGCGTCTATTGCTTACTTGTTAACCTTTAACTTCAAAGCGTTATGAACCGTTACATATCTCTGTTTTTAGCTTTTGTTTCGATAATTGCGGCGTTGCCTCTGCCAGCTCAGGCGGCGCTGAGGGCGAAGAAGTCCAACGTGATTCTGTTTATTGCCGACGGCGCAGGGTTCGCCACGTTCAGCGCGGCGGCGGATTATCAAACCGGGTCGCCGACTGGACTGCCGTACATGTCCAAGCCGTGGAAACTCTATTCCTGCTCTACGTACAGCATCGACGGCGATTACGACCCGGACGAGATGTGGAGTTCGTTCAAAAAGCAGATGGGAAACGCGACGGATTCTGCCGCTGCTGCAACAGCGATAAATGCGTCTTAAAAATCAGCGCCAATATTCCCGTGAAAGTTTCTGCCACGAACAACAGCGCCGCGCATATCAACAGCATTTGCCAAATTTCGCCGCGAAATGGCACGTCAAATATCGCCGCCAATAAAATTATTCCCGCCATCACGGAAAATAAACTTAGCGCCAAATAAAATATTTCTTTCGCAAAAATAAATTTCACCGTCGCGCAGGCGGAATTTTTTTTGTCGTCGAAAACCGAAAAACCAAACGCCATCGATATTCCCACGTGCGCCGCCATTAACATTACTCCGAAAATGTAAAATTCCAAATAGCCCTGCACGCTGTTGCCGCTCATTCGCAGGCTCATTGAAATGGGCGCAGGCGAAAGTGTCGGCGTCGAGTGCGCTATTGCGGCTGATTGGTTGTACTGCGCGACGAAATTTCCGGCAATTAAATTCAGCGGCGTTGTCGAATAATTCACCGGTACGATATTTGAGCCGTCCGCCAAAAATGCTAATTCGGTCGGGCTGTGGCTGTAAAAGTTTTTCGCAAAGTCTTTCGGTATAATCAAAACCGCCGCCGCCTCGCCGCGTTCCAAAATTTTCACCGCGTCAATTTCGCTCGATAAATTTTCGGTAAAGACAAATTGATCTGTTTCCGAAACCGCGCGCGTCAATTCTCGGCTCAGCGCCGAATCGTCCAAATCGCACACCGCCACCGGTATGTTTTGCAAAATCTGCCCCGCGTATAAATTGCCAATCAGCAGCGCGTATGCACTTGCCGCGCCCATCAATACAAAAAAAATCGCCGGTCGCTCTTTAACCAGCAGAAATATTTCTCGTTGCATTATCTTCAGCATTTCCGCGCCCTCCAAATTTCAAGCCCGCCAATCCTGCCGCAAAAAATATCGCGCCGAACATCAGCAAAATCAGCGCGTGAAATTCCCAGCCGTGCACCGCGCCCTTCAAAAATAAATTTCGCAAGTCTACCGCCGCGTAGCCAATCGGCATTACGTACGACAGGAACAGGCTCACGTTGTCCATTGAATATCTTTCCCAAATCGCGCCCGTGAACAAAATCGACGGCATCACATACGCCAGCGTGTAACTTATTGCGTGGTACGGGATTTTCACCCACGCGCCCGCCGCCAGCGCGAACGATACCACGCTGAACAAAAACGCCGCGGTTATCAACATTATTTCTAAAAAATTGCCGCGACATATCAGCCCGAAAAATTTTATTCCGATTGAAAAGCATATCGCCACAACCGCCGCTTCAATCGCCGTGTAAATTAAAATTTTCGCCGATAAAATTTCAAGCGGTTTCTCAAAAATTTCTGCGCGAGAAAATTTTTCCTCAACGAACAGCGGCGCCAATGTGAACACGACTGCGATTTGCGCCGAATGAATTATCAGCACCGTTAAGAAAAAATCGGAGTAGCCGCTTGTCGGATTATAAAAAATTCGCGTACTTAATTTCAGCATTGAATTTTGCGCTTGAGCCGCGTTCCAACCTGCCGCTATTCTGTTTGCAATTAAAGCTTCGGCGCTTTCAGTCGAAATGACGCTTTGCACTGCGCGCGCCACCGTACCGCCCAAAATCGTATTTGTATTGTCGATAATCAATTCGACCGTGACACTTTCGCCGCGGGAAATTTTTTGCGAAAAATCCTTAGGAATGACAACCGCGCCGTTCGCCCCAATTTCCAACATTCGCGCAGAAATATTCGCCGCGTCGCCCTCCACCGCGATAACTTCAACTTCGGGCGTATCGTACAAATCGCGCAGGATTTTTTGAGATTTCAAGCCGTCGTCCAAATTCACAATGATTATCGGAACGCCCGTCACCAGATTATTGTAAAACAAGCCGCCGAAAACCGCCGTGAAAATTATTGGCAGGAAAATTAAAATCGCCAATATTCGGCGCGCGCTCAAAATTTGCAGAATTTCAGCTTTCATGTCAATCGCCCAGCGAAAATCTCATACCCGACCAAACCGCGTCATTGTTCGTGCGGATTTTCAAATTGAAGGCAACGATATCGGTTTCGCCGCGTTCGGACGTTGCTTTTTGCGTGGCGAAGTCAGCCTTGCGTCGAATGCTCTCAACCGTGCCGTCGATTTTCAAAGCGCCGTCGCGCCCCGTCAAAGTAATTTTATCGCCGATTTTGTAACGGTTAACTTCAGTCTCCTTGATTTTGAAGTCAACCCAATTATCGTGCGGATCTTGAATGGCGAAGAGCGGCACAACGCTTGAAATGAGCGCGCCGGTTTCAATATATTTTTTCGTGATAATGCCGTCGAACGGGGCGAGAATTTCAGTTTCCTTGATATTCAAGTTAACGCTGTCGAGTTGACTTTGCAAAGCGTCAATCTGTTCGCGCAGGGCGGCTTGAGCGGCCTGGTTTTCGTCGTTTTTGAGTAAAGATACCCGCGCGCTCTCGACATTGGCTTGTGCGGCGTTATACGCTGCCTGAGCGTCTTCCAATTGCGTCTTGTACACGTCGTAAGTTTGCGCGGAAATTGCCGACGCCGCCAAAAGTTCCCGATAACGCGCTTCATTTTTCGCGGCCAATTTCAATGCGGTTTCTGCGCGATTAAGTTGTGCCTCGGCGGCTTGAAGTTGCGCGTCCAAATTGCCCGCCGCTTCCTGCGAAGACAAAATTAATTGTTGAAGTTGTGCAACCTGCGCGGCAAGGGCGGCTTGAGCCTGGCGCTGCTGTGGCTCTTGAAAATCTTTGTCAATCCGCGCTAAAATCTGCCCTTGCTTGACGCTGTCGCCTTCGTCAACGAGAATCTCAACCACGCGCCCGCTGACTTTTGAATTGATATTAATTTCCTTCGCGTCCGCCATTCCCCAATTTGCAACGTGTTCAGCCTGCGCCTGCGTCGTCTGCCAATAAAATATTCCGAGCCCCGCGCAGATTAAAATCACAACGCCCGCAATTTTTAAATTTCCCTGCGCCTTCATAAAAATCACCTGCTTTCAATACTTTAAATTCTAATTTCGGTACTCAAATGCTCAAAAAATTTTCGGACAGAATCCTCCGCCCGAATTTATTTTTGCAGGAAACCGTTAAACATCCAATCGCACATATCCTCTACCGCTTGCGAATAGGTTAAATTATTTTCGGCTAAAAATTTCGTATCGGTTAAACTTTCCGACATTACCAACAAGCACCGCTGCAGGATTTGTAAATTTATCGGGCGCAAAACGCCGTCGTCGATACCGAATTGCAGCATCGTCATCAGATTGTCAATTCTTTGGCGGCGAAATTCTTCCCAACGCGCCCATTCCTGCGGATAAAAATTTTTCAAGTCGCTGTAAGTTCCGCGCTCAAAATATCTGAAGGCTTTGGTATAGGCGCGGATAAATCGCCGCAATTTTTCTGCGAGCGGAAAATTTTCACCGCGCACTTCATTAACCTCGCGCTGAAATTCCGACATCAGATAATCGATTATCGCGTGAATCAGCTGCTCTTTCGACGTGACGATTTTGTAAAGTGAAGTCTTGCTCATTCGAAGCCGCCGCGTCAAATCTTCCATTGTGAATCGTACCGAGCGAATTTCCATTTCAGCCAGCGCCGCTTTAATCACTTCGTCCAATCAATTCACCTCGCAAGTACCAAAATTTTTCTAATCGGTATTTCGCGCAGATTATATTTCGATTATGCGCCCGTGTCAAGTTTTAATTTTCGAAGTTCGGATTGAAGTTGCTGAATTTGCTGTTGCTGTCGGAGTATTCGCAGATTGAAAACATTCATTCGGCTGAATAAAAATGCTGTGAAGACGCGCGGGTTGTCGATTTTTTCAAGTTCTGCGCGAACAAATTCATCGAAGACCGGCGGCGGGAGCAAATTATAACTAGGCAAAACCGTCCTCATAAATTCGCGGAGCATGGCTTCAAAGGCAATGTATTTCAGCTTTATGTCCAAATGTAAATTTTCCATGAACTTGTCAATGAAATTTATGCCTTCCGCCGAGCTCCTTATCCAACGTTGCAAATTCGCCGCCATTGTCATTGGCTTATGCACTATAGATTGCGGAAGTTCGCGGTAAAAATACACGGTATTTGGCACGCAAAGATATTTTTTCGCCACGCACAGCAAACAGCACGTAAACATTACATCTTCGGCGACGACGTCAAGCATCGTTATTTCGTATTCCATCAGCAAATCGCGCCGAATTAATTTGTTCCACGCGTTCCACATAATCCGCACTTCGCCGAAATACATCAGCCGACTTTCCAAATCTTCCACCAAAAAAGTCTGCGTCGTTCGAATTTTTTTATCGTTGACGTGAGACACGGGCTTGATATTGGCGACGGAATTTGTTTTAAAATTTTCGTCAACAAAATAGTAATTATCGCAGGCAACAACATCGGCGTCAAATTTTTTGGCAAGAGTGTAAAGTTCCTCCAGCGCTGTTTTGGTAATGGCGTCGTCCGAATCGACGAACATTAAATATTCGCCGCGCGACAAACCCATTCCGATATTGCGCGGCACGGAACAACCGCCGGAATTATTTTTTGAATAGATAAGTTTTAATTTATCAGCCCCCCCCCCGAATTGAACTTAGAAATATATTTTTGTACAATCGCCGCGCTGCCGTCCGTCGAACAGTCGTCAACAACAATCACTTCAAAATCGGTGAAAGTCTGCGCAAGTATGCTGTCAAGGCATTCGCCGATATATTTTTCGGTGTTGTACATCGGAATTATAATCGACACGGCGGGAATAAATTTTTTCGTCATTGGCAAATCCTTTCTAAAAAAATAACCGCCATTGCTGACGGTTGAAAAAATTTCGGCTAGGTTTATGAATTACAAACCTTTAGATTTTTTGAGTTCCTGAAGTTTCGGACCCATAATGCGCTTATAAGCCTCAACGCCAGGCTGATTGAATGCGTCGACGTTTGCAAGTTCGCCCTCATAGGCAACGGACATTGCCAAAAGGTACATCAATTCGCCGAGGTGATATTCGTTGAGCTCCGGCAAAACAAAGCACGCATTGAAACGCTTATTCGAACTTAGAGCGTCAGCATTGGATTGACGCGCCACTTCCAGCGCCTCGCTCATTGTGACGCCGGAAATATCCGCAAGTTTTTTCGCGCTCGGGAAGGCGTTCGGGATAACGTAATCGTCAGCCCATTTCGCAACTTTGATGAACTGCACAACTTTATCAAGCATACCTTCCTGGTGCTGCTGAGTCTGCGAATGCATATCCGTAGTACCGACTGCAACAAGCGGCGTGCGACCGTAGCAAACTTCCTTGCCGTCTTTGTCGAACTGTTTGCCGAGCGATTCAGCCAAAAGTTGAATGTACCACTCGGACAAAGATTTGAGATAATCGCCGTAGGGCATCATAACTTCCATATTGCGCCCGTGCTTTTTGTAAGCCGCAAATTTCAGTGCCGCATTGAGCATTGCCGGATTTTCGAAAAGATTTTCGTTTTTGCAAGCTTCGTCCATATCGCGCGCGCCGCCCAAAAACAGCTCAATATCCATACCGATAGCCGCGGCGGTAACTAAGCCAACTTCGCAGAAAACGCTGAAACGTCCGCCAACGCCATCGGGAACTGCAAATTGCTCCCAGCCGTTGTCAACCGCAAGCTGTTTCAAAATCGTCTTCTTTTCCATATTCGGATCGGTGACGGCAACAATTTCAACTTCGATATTCGCGCATTTTTTGAGTTCGTCGCACATAACCATGAAGTTGCTCATAGTGTCGAGCGTGCCGCCGGATTTGGAAATGCAGATTAAGCAAACTTTGTACTTGCGGTTTTCGTGCGATTCGGTAACCGCCGCCATAGCCTTTAAATGGTTGATAAGGTCGCGGGTTCTGCGCGTGTCAATATTTTGTCCGCTGAAATAAATTTTCGGCAAACCGCCGCGTTCTTCCTTAGTTTTCGTGTTCCAAAATTCGCCGCAGAAAATATCGAACAGCACCTTATTGCCCAAAAATGAGCCGCCGATTCCCAGCGAAACAACCGCGTCAATATTGTTGCGGAGGTGTTCAGTAAACTTGTGAAGGCGCTGAATGCTCGCGGGCGAATTGAGGTTGAGCTTGCCGTTATCCGCGGTAATGTAGGGCAGCTTCGAGAAATAAACTTTTTCGGGCGTGCCGTCTTTGGAAAGGTGCGCCTTGATAATTCCGCTGTCGCGCATAACTTTCATAGCTTCGTGCGCCTTAGCAAGGTCTTCTTTGTAGCTGTCGAGGTCGGCTTGCGTAACTTTGCCTTCGCCGAAAAGATTATCGTAGTCGAACGTAAAGCCGGATTTTAAAGTGAGAGCCATAGAAATTTCTCCTTCGTCGAAATTTAGGGGTCAGTGGTTAGGGGGTAGGGGTTAGTGGTAAATTAAACTACGGATTTGACAATTTCTTGAGCTTCCTGCTGAATTTGCTTGAGGTGGTCGGCGCTAACGAAACTTTCAGCGTAAACTTTGCACATATCTTCAGTGCCGGACGGACGCGCCGCAAACCAGCCTTTATCGGTAACAACTTTCAAGCCGCCAATCGACGCGCCATTGCCCGGGGCTTTGGTAAATTTTCCGGTGATAGGAGCGCCAGCGAGCGTATCGGCTTTGAGATTTTCGGGCGAAAGTTTGCCGAGCGCCGCTTTTTGTTCGGGCGTTGCCGGTGTATCTTTACGCGCATAATAGAATGTGCCGAATTTGTCAGTGAGTTCTTTATGATGTTCGGAAGGATTCTTGCCGGTTTTCGCGGTAATTTCGACAGCGAGCAAGTCCATGATAATGCCGTCTTTATCGGTTGTCCAAACGCTGGCGTCTTTGCAAAGGAACGACGCGCCCGCAGATTCTTCGCCGCCGAAGCCCATTGAGCCGTCAAATAAGCCGTCAACAAACCATTTGAAACCAACCGGAACTTCACAAAGTTTGCGCCCGATATCAGCGGCGACTTTATCAATCAGCGAACTTGAGACCAAAGTTTTGCCGACCATTGCGTCTTTGCTCCAACCCGGGCGATTTGTGAACAGATAACGAATTGCCACCGCCAGATAATGATTTGGATTCATCAAACCTTGCGGCGTAACAATGCCGTGACGATCGTAGTCGGTGTCGTTGCCGAATGCGATATCGTATTTGTCTTTGAGGGCAATAAGATTCGCCATGGCAAACGGCGACGAGCAGTCCATGCGGATTTTGCCGTCGTGGTCGGGCGGCATAAATGAAAATGTATAATCAATGTTAGGATTGACAACTTTAATTGGATTTTTAATTTTATAAATTTCGTTAATCAAATCCCAATAGAAAATACCGCTGCCGCCGAGCGGGTCAGCGCCAACATTCAAGCCGGAATTGATAACGGCGTCCATATCGATAACGCGGGAAAGACCTTCGACGTACGGGCGCATATAATCCATAAAATGAACGTTATCCATTTTCACGGCGCGCTCGAAGGGGACGCGTTTAATTTTGTCGACGCCTTCACGAATGAGTTCGTTAGCGCGATTTTGAATTTTCGTGGTAGTTTCAGCGCTTGCAGGTCCGCCGGTAGTCGGGTCGTATTTGATACCGCCGTCAGTCGGTGGATTGTGCGAAGGCGTAATGACGATACCGTCAGCTTTTTTGGCTTCTTTGCGCTCGTAGTTGTGGGCAAGGATAATGCGCGAAACAACCGGCGTGGGGACGGGTTTCAAATCTTCCTGCAGAATAATTTCAACGCCGTTAGCCGCCAAAACTTCAACGCAAGTACGAAGAGCCGGTTCAGAAAGTGCGTGGGTGTCAGCGCCGATGTACAAAGGACCGGTGACGCCTTCAGCTGCGCGGTGTTCGGCTACTGCCTGCGCGATGGCGATAATGTGAGTTTCGTTAAAGCTGTGGAGTTTTGAGCTGCCTCTGTGTCCGGAAGTGCCGAATGCTACGCCCTGAGTTTTATTCTCCGGATCTGGTGCAAGAGTGTAGTAATCGCTAATTAAAGACGGGAGATTGACAACGATTTTCTTCTCCATTAAAAAGTCCTCCTCTGGTTTGAAAAATTTATTGCACACGCTCATTTGAGCGACATTGTCTTTGTTAGGGTTCAGGGAAAAGGGGCAAGGGATTAGTGTTAAAATCACTATTCCCTAATCCCTTTTCACTAGCCCCTAATTACTGCAAGTAATTCATCGCGTTTATTTTCCATCAAAGATTTATCGCCGCGTGATTCAACATTCAGGCGAATATACGGTTCAGTTTGAGAGCCGCGCAGATTAAAGCGCCAATCTTCAAAATCCACGCTCAAGCCGTCAATTTTGCTGACTTTGCCCTTAGCGCCGTAAATATTTTCAATCTTAGTCATAATTTCGTTGACTTTGTCGACGCCCGAAACTTTCGTATTAATTTCGCCGGAAACCGGAAACTTTGAAACTCTATCGCCCATAATCTGCGACAAAGTTTTATCCGTTTGACAAAGCAGTTCGAGAATCAACAGCCACGGAATCATGCCGCTGTCACAGTAATAAAAATCGCGGAAATAATGATGCGACGCCATTTCGCCGCCGTAAATCGCATTTTCAGCGCGCATTGCGTCTTTCATATACGAATGCCCCGAACGACAAATAATCGGAGTGCCGCCGTTTTCCGCAAGAATATCAAGCGTATTCCACAGCGCGCGCGGCTCACAAACAATTTTTGCGCCCTTGTTTTTCTTCAAAAAAGCCTCCGCCAAAAAGCCGACCATGTAACAGCCTTCAATAAAATTGCCCTGCTCGTCGAACATAAAGCACCTGTCAAAATCGCCGTCAAACGCGATACCGCACGCCGCGCCGTTTTCAACGACAGCCTTTGCGGTTTCTGCGCGAGAATCCTGCAACAGCGGATTCGGGACGCCGTTTGGGAAAAAGCCGTTGGTATTGTTATTCAGTTTGACAATCTCGAAGGGCAAAAATTTTTCAATTTCGTTGATAATCGGACCGGCTGAACCGTTGCCGGTGTTTATGACGATTTTCAGCGGCTTAAAATTTTTCACGTCAACATAGCTCAGCAGACAGCGAATATAATCGTGCAGGACGTCAATTTTGTAAAAGTTGCCGGTAGCTTTTCTGAAAGACCAATCGCGGTTTTCGTCCGCAACGGCGGCTTTGATATCCAGCAGACCGGTTTTCGGCGAAACGGGCTTGACGCCGCGCTTAACAAATTTCATACCGTTATATTCTTTGGGATTGTGCGAAGCGGTAACCATAATTCCGCCGTCGAAAAATTTATGACCGGTGGCAAAGTAAATCATTTCCGTGCCGCACTGTCCAATGTCGTAAACATCGCAGCCAGCCTCGGTGAGCCCACGTGCAAGTGAATCGCTGAGCGTTGGACCGGTGAGCCGGATATCGTGTCCAATGGCAACTTTTTTGGCGTCGAAAATTTCGGGAAAAACCCTGCCCACGCGATACGCCAGCTCTTGATTCACGCTGTCGGGGTAAATTCCGCGAATGTCATATGAACCGAAGCCCGAAGTATTAATTGCCATATCTGAACACGCTCCTATCCTAAAAATGCAAATGGCTTTCTGATGTTTAGTTTTCTATTCTACCTTGCGGAAAAATATCCTTTCAAATTGGCAGAAAATTTTCAATGAACTTTTGCTGAAATTTGACGCCGCTGGATTTATCGTAGTAAAATTGGAAAAACTGCGCGAGGTGTTTGTATGGCGAAAAAAATTGTTGAGCCCGCCAAAATTTTTACGATCGGTTTTACGAAAAAAAGCGCCGAAAGTTTTTTTGAGCTGCTCGAACTGCACCGCGTCACTGAAATTGTTGACGTTCGACTTTTCAACAGCAGTCACCTTGCCGGTTTCGCCAAAATTCCCGATTTAAAATTTTTCCTGCGTAGAATCGCCGGCATTGAATATCGCCACGATTTGAAATTCGCGCCGCCGGAAAATCTTTTCAAGCTTTACCATGGCAATTCAATCACTTGGGAAGAATACGAGGAGCAATTCAATCGAACTATGAGGGAACGGCGAATTGTGCCGTACATTTTGCAAAATTATTCGGATTCGCCGGAAGTTAGATATTGCCTGCTGTGTTCGGAAGTTAGCCCCGTGAATTGTCATCGTCGATTGGTGGCTGAACAGTTTGCTGAAGTTTTGAAAATGGAGATTGTTCACCTGTGAGAAATATCCGCTTACAAAAATTCTATTCAACAAAAATATTTTCTGTAAAAAAAAACTTTCTTGTCGTCGATTGGTGGCTGAACAGTTCGCTAAAGTTTTGAAAATGGAGATTGTTCACCTGTGAAAAAATTAATCGTGATTTTGGCAAAAAGCGCGAAATACAGCGATTATTGCGTGGCGGGAATTGAACTTGCCACAAATAAATGGATTCGTCCAATTTCGCGTAATGAGGAAACTCAAGACGCTGTACCCGTCGCCGCTTTGACTTACGCCGATAACACCGAGGCGCAGATTCTTGACATTGTGCAGATTGATTTTGAGGATACGCGCGTTGAAAATGAGATTCAGCCGGAGAATTATTTTTTCGCCGCCGATACCTGGCAAAAATTTGGGCGCTGGACTTTGGCGGATTTTGAAAAATTTTGTGGCTTCGACAGCACCGATTTTATTTTTTACGATACTTCGCGCAGGATTGAGCCGTCGAATTTAAATTTGGTTAAGCGGCGCAAATCGCTGATGATTTTGCCGATTGAAAATATTTCCGTGAAAACTAATCTGCTTGACGGGCAGATAAAATTTCGCGCAGATTTTAATTATAACGGCGTGCGGTACGAAAATTTCAGCGTCGGCGATATGCCCTGCGCGAGAAATTTATAAATCAACCGTGCGGCGAATTTTTCATTGCGGAAAAAGCCGTTGCCACTTTCAGCCTGACAAATCCGTACAAAGACAGGCGCTGTTATAAAATGCTGGCGAATTTGTATTTGTAGGGCAGGAAAGTTAGGCGGCGTCAAGAATTAATCAGTATCAAATTTTGGGAGATGAAAATTATGGGTTTTATAAAAGCGGCGCTTGAGGCGGCGGGTAGCGTACTCGGCGATCAGTGGAAGGAATATTTTTACTGCGACAGTTTGAGCTCGGATATTTTGGTGGCGAAGGGGCACAAACGCACTAAGCGCGGCAGTTCCAACGCCGGCGACGACAATATCATTACGCAGGGCTCGACGGTTGCTGTCAATAACGGGCAATGCATGATGGTTGTGGAAAACGGCAAAGTTGTTGATTATATCGCTGAGCCTGGCGAATACAAGTACGACAGAAATACCGAGCCTTCGCTTTTTTCGGGCGGAAATTTGGCGGTTAACATTCAAGAAATTTTCTTCCAAATCGGGCAACGTTTCCAATATGGCGGCGATACCGGCAAAGATCAGCGCATTTATTATTTCAACACCAAAGAAATTACCGGCAACAAATACGGCACGCCTACGCCCATTCCGTTTCGCGTCGTCGATAACAACATTGGATTGGATATTGACATTTCTATCAAATGTTTCGGCTCGTACAGTTACCGCATTGTCAATCCTGTGCTTTTTTACACGAATGTTTGCGGCAACGTGCGCGATACTTTCAGCCGCGAAGAAATTGACAGACAGCTCAAGTCCGAATTGATGACGGCGCTGCAGCCTGCCTTCGCGAAAATTTCTGAAATGGGTATTCGCTATAGTGCGCTGCCTGGACACACGACGGAAATTGCCGACGCGCTTAATCAAGTTCTCAGTAAAAAATGGGGCGAATTGCGCGGCTTGCAAGTGGTATCTTTCGGCGTGTCAAATGTCAGCGCCAACGAAGAAGACGTTGCCATGATTAAAGAAATGCAACGCACGGGCGCTTTGAGAAATCCGGCAATGGCGGCGGCTCATTTGACGGGCGCGCAGGCTCAAGCCATGAAGGACGCGGCAAATAATTCTGCGGGCGCGGCTATCGGCTTTATGGGTATGAATTTGGCTCAAGGTGCGGGCGGAATTAACGCCAATAATCTTTTCGCACTTTCTCAGCAACAACAAATGCAGCAGCAACAATTTCAACAACAACAGCCTCAACAAGCGCCGCCTCCACCGCCGCAAGAAACCGGTTGGAAATGCGAAAGTTGCGGACACACCGGCAACACCGGTAAATTCTGCGCGAATTGCGGTAAGCCGAAAGTTGCTCCTACTGAAACCGGTTGGACGTGCGAAAATTGCGGTCACAGCGGAAATACCGGTAAATTCTGCGCCGAGTGCGGAAAACCTAAACCTTCAGCTGAAACCGGCTGGACTTGTTTAAAATGCGGCAAGAGCGGAAATACCGGTAAATTCTGCGCTGACTGCGGCGCGCCCAAAAACCAGCCCGCGTCAAACGAATGGACTTGCCCCGATTGCGGCACTGTCAACAAAGGCAGGAGATTTTGCGCGGAGTGCGGCAGACCCAGAGGTTAAACTATGACTGACGAACAACTTTTTATTTACCTGCGCGATTGTTTTACGGCGGGCTACACAATGCCGCAATTTTGCGCCGACAACAATATCAAAAAGCCGCTGTTCGTTGTTATCGAGGCTAATCAGTGGCAATTTCTTTGGGATATTTACGTACAATTCGACTTCAATAAATCCGTCAAGCCAACTTTCAGCGTTATCAACGGCGATAATCGCAAAATTGAATTGAGCCCCGGCACGCTTTTTGACGCAATGAAAATTGAAAAATTTGCCGAGCTCAACCTCGCCGATTATGACAAAATTTTTTTCCTGTCCGCGCGCCGCTTGAATGCAAATCTCGACGCGGTTATTTATTTGCCGGATTTGACGAATCAATTTATTCTTCACACCTACGTTGAAATTCCGCTGCTCAATTTCCTTCAGCGCCATCCGCAAGTTAAACTTTTCCTTACCAATTTTACAATCCTCGCGCAGAACGCCTACAATACCGATTGGGAAAAGCAAATCATTGCAAACAGAAAACGCCTCGCCACAATCACCGAAGAATTAAATCAAAATCCGGATAAAGTTTTAAAGACGCCCTATGATTTTCTCGGTTACACAAATCAGCAACTGCGCGATATTTTAAATTTGACACAGGCGAAAGTTAATCCAGACGGCTCGACGATACTTGAAGACAGCGACAAGCCGCTCGTGCAGGTAATTAACGGCAGACGGCGCGTTGCAAATCAGCCCGATACTTTCAAAAATCGAATTTATTTTATGGGCGGCTGTTCGCATTTCGGCACGGGCGCGCCTTTCGACAAAACTATTCCCAGTTACCTGCAGGCTATGTTGAATAAAAATCACCTTCAATATCGCGTGGAAAATGTTTCGCAGTTTTTTACCTACCGCTACCAAGATATTCTTTACAACCTTGAGACTTTGCCATTCAGCGCGGGCGATATAGTTTTCGTGTTTTTCGATAATCATATGTCAAAAATTATTCCGTCGTTCGACGTCAGCCGCACGTTTATTCGTCCGCACAATTACGGCGAAGTCTTTGTCGACGCCGCGCACGTCAATGAACTCGGCTACAAAGTTTTGGCAGAAAAATTTTTCGACTTCCTCACGAAAAATAATTTCTTCCAGGGCGTGAATTTCAATTATCCAGCGCCGCCGCCCGCGCCCCATCGTTACGGCGTCCCTAAAGAATTTTCTTCCGGCAGTATCAATCTCGGCGAAAATAAAGATTTGGCTGAATACAAACAGAAATTGCGCGCGAAACGCCTTCCAATCGGCGCTATCGTCATGAATTGCAACCCCTTCACGCTCGGACATGAATATCTGATTGAATATGCTTCCAAAAAAGTTAAAAAGCTGTACATTTTCGTTGTCGAGGAAGACAAGAGCGAATTTGCCTTCGCCGACCGATTTAAATTGGTTGAAGCCGGCGTCAAGAAATTTTCTAACGTCGAAGTCATTCCCAGCGGCAAATTTATCATTTCGCAGCAAACTTTTTCCGGCTACTTCAATAAGGCTGAACTTCAAGACGTGGCGGTGGATTCTTCAGAAGACGTTGAAATATTCGCCCGCGAAATTGCGCCGACGCTTGGGATTAACATTCGCTTTGTCGGCGAAGAGCCCGAAGATACCGTGACGCGCCAATACAACGACAATATGAGAAATATTTTGCCGCGCTACGGAATTGATTTTTGCGAAATACCGCGCCGCGAAATTGGCGGGGAAGTTATCAGCGCTAAATCCGTTCGTGAGGCTTTGAAAATCGGCGACTTCGACAAAATTAAAAAACTCGTTCCGAAAACTACGCTTAAATTTCTGCGCGAAAATTATAGTACCCCCCCCCGTTTTTGATTTTGAAGTAAGAAAATTTATCGGAGGTATTTTTATATGGCTGATACGTCAGTTAGTTATAAATGCCCGAATTGCGGTGCGCCGCTAAGTTACATTGCCGGAAAAAAAACCGTTACCTGCGAATACTGCGGAACTGAATTTGAAGTTGCCGCTATCGAAGAAATGTTTCACGCGCAAAACGAATTGGCGGCGAAGGCTGAAGAGGCTCAGCAGTCGAAATGGGACATTGCGGGCGCCGGTGAAAATTGGTTGCCCGCTGAAATTTCGACTTTGAAGGCGCTTACTTGTTCGAGCTGCGGCGCTGAATTGGTTTGCGACGAAAATACCATGGCGACCGAGTGCGTTTACTGCGGCAACCCCACGATGATTCCTAAGCGCTTTGACGGCAAACTCAAGCCCGATTATGTCATTCCTTTCAAAAAAAATAAGGCTGATGCTGTTGCCGCGCTCAAAAAATTTTACGAAGGACACCGGCTTTTGCCCGATAATTTCACCGCCAATAACCGCGTTGAGGCGATTCAGCCGATGTACGTGCCTTTTTGGCTGTTCGATTCTTCAATCACCGCGCAGGCCGAATTTAAAGCCTCAAGAATTAAACGCTACGATTCCGGCAGTATGTTTGTGACGGAGACGCAGGTTTATAACTGTCAGCGCGTGGCGAAAATGAGTTTTGAAAAAATTCCCGCCGACGGCAGCAAAAAAATGGACGATACCTATATGGAAAGTATCGAGCCTTTCAATTATTCGGAGCTTGTACCGTTTAGTACCGCCTATCTGACGGGCTATCTTGCCGATAAATACGATGTGACCGCGGAAAGTTGCGCTGCTCGCGCCGACGAACGCGTCAAAAACAGCGCGCTTGCCGTGCTCCAAAGTTCCGTGCAAAATTTTCACCAAGTCGAAATGACCAAAGCCGCCATTGTCAAGGACGTGGGCAAAGTCATTTATGCGCTCGTGCCGGTTTGGATTTTGACGACGCGCTATCAAGACAAGCCCTATACTTTTATGATGAATGGGCAGACCGGCAAAGTTGTCGGCTCTCTTCCGTACGACAGCGGCAAGGCGTTTAAATATTCGGCGGTTGCGGCGATTGTTTCAATGCCCGTGTTTTATTTTATCGCTAGTGCGTTTTTATGAGGCGGTGACATTGTGATTAAAAAATTCTGCGCGATTTTTATTTTTACGCTGCTGATTAATTCTGTAAGTTTCGCCTCGCCGGTTGTCGATGAAGCCAATCTTTTTAGCGACGCCGAGATTCAAATTTTGAACCAGGAAATTTCAAGCCTTGAGCGAAAATACGGTATCCGAATTGACATATATTTTTTGAGGACGATTGGCAACCGCGAAATTTCGACTGCCGCCCGAACTTTGCGTGAACAAAATCTGCGCGACGGGGCAAATGGCGATATTCTTTTGCTGGTGGTAATGGACGAGCGCAACTGGTACATTTCGACTGATTCAAAAATGGACGCGCGCATTCCAAACGTCTCCGGTATTGGCAAAGTTTTCGTCAGCAATTTGAGCAGCGGCGATTATTTCGGCGCGTGCAATAAATTTCTGGGCGCGGTTGATTCTTCGCTGAATTATTACGAACAAAATGGCGTTGCTTATGACGGAGGCTTTAATCCTGTTGCGGCTGTGGCGGCTGTTATTGGCGGACTTATTTTCGGCGGCGTCGTTCGCGGGCGGCTTATCAGCGGCATGAGCAATGTTCGTCCGGAAAAGGCGGCGATGGATTATCTGAAACGCGAAACCGTTAAACTTTTGACAAATCGCGATATTTACCTGTTTACAAATGTTGTGCGCAGACCAAAATCTTCCGGAAATGGCGCGGCGGCTCGTGGAAGTTCGGGCGGCGGCGGACACGGCGGAAGCTCCGGTGGCGGAGGCGGCGGCAGTTTCTAATGGAGCTGAAACTTAAAAATAGAGCCGTCAATTTCGGCAAGCTGAAAAATTTCGGCTTCGTTGACGGGCGCTATGAAAAAAATATTTGCGATAATCAATTCACGCTGAAAATCACGGTCGCGCAGGACGGCAAGATTTTTACCGCAGTCACGGATAATTTTTCCGGCGAAGAATACATTTTGCATTTGGTTGAAAATTCGGCGGGCAGTTACGTCGGCGCTGTTCGCGCAGAATATGACGCCGCGATTGAAAATTTCGTTGCGAATTGCTGTGACAGTAATATTTTTTGCGGCGAAATGACTAAGCGACTGATTGATTATGTGCGTGAAAATTTTGGCGGCGAATTAGAATTTCTGTGGGAAAATTTACCGAGCACGGCGATTTGGCGGCGTCAAGATACTCAGAAATGGTACGGCGTCTTGATGAATATTCCCGAACGGAAATTGAAACTTGACAGCGATAAAATTGTTGACGTGGTAAATCTGCGCGGCGACGCTGTGAATTTGGCTGACGGCGCGAAATATTTTCCTGGCTGGCACATGAACAAAAAAAGCTGGATGACGATTCGCCTTGACGGCTCGGTAGATTTCGCCGAAATTTGCCGCCGCGTGCAGGATAGTTATAATTGGGCTGTGAAATAATTGGAGGGCTTTTTATGAATGTGGCGATTTTGGGAACGGAGCAACCTTCACATGCCAATGGGGGCAAGGTAATACCCCAAATATCAATGAGCGCGCCTTGACAAAATATCAACGTCTTTAATTTTGCTGAGCCGTATTTTGTCGCGAAATATTTGCCGTATCTTGAAAAGTTCGCGCAAGATTTTAATCAGCTGCACAAATTTATTGACGATATCGGCGTGATAAGAATTTTGGGCGGCGAACCTCTGCTCAATCCGGAAATTAACGAATACGTGAAACTCAGCCGCAAACTTTATCCGCAGGCAATTATTTGGGTTGTAACAAATGCGATTCTCTTGCCGAAAATGCCCGACGATTTTTTTGAAACTTTGCGCCAAAATAACGCGTTTATTTGGATTTCATTTTATTCGCCGCTGAAAAGTAAAATGCCGGAAATTCAACGCCTGTTGGAAAAAAAGCAGGTGCGTTTTGGAATAAGCCCGCTGAATGAGGAATTTACCATAAAGCAGACAATTCACCGCCACGACAAGCCGCGCGAAATTTTTTTGCAATGTTTTCAAGCGCATTGCCACAATCTTTACGAAGGGAAAATCGCGGCGTGTTTCCTGCCCTTCACCACGAAATATTTTAACGCCTATTACGGTAAAAATTTGCCGGAAGACGGCGCGCTCGATTTGTACGCCGAAGGTTTGACTACCGAAAAACTCAAGGCACATTTGCTGACGCCGTTTGAACGCTGCCGATATTGCACGCGCCCCGTTTCGGTTAACTGGGATACGATTAAACACCCCAGCCCGATTACCGATTGGACAAACGATAAATAAATTTGGAGGTTTTGAATTGAACACGGTCAAAATTGTAGCCGCACTTTTAATTTTGCTAATGTTTTTGGTGATTCACATAATCGCGCCGGAATTTTTGCCGGAAGTCTTTGAATTGCTCTCGCACGGCGATATTTCGGAAACGGCGGAGTACATAAAAGGCTACGGCTCAATGGCGGTCGTGTTCAGTTTCCTGCTGACGCTCTTTGTCAACGCAATAGGTTTCCCGCCCGCGATAATTTTTTCCACCGCAAACACGCTGATATTCGGGATTTTCTGGGGAATAGTTTTGTCCGTCGCCGCTGAAACTGTCGGCGTAACCGTCAGCTTTTTGCTGCTAAGATTTTTCTTCAGAGACACGGCAAAGCAATTAATCAAAAAAAGCCGCCTGTTGCGCTCAATCGACAAGTACAGCTCAAAAAAAGGTTTCGCGGTTATGTTAATCGCCCGAATGGTGCCGTATATGCCGAGCGGCGTTTTAAATGCGGTGGGCGCGCTCAGTTCGTTAAGCCTGCGCGATTATTTTGTGGCATCGTTTATCGGCAAATTTCCCTCGACAGGAATTGAGGCGATTATCGGGCACGACACAATCACGCATCAAGAAGATTTTACGCGAATAATCGTCGTGATAATTTTTGCCATTGCATTGATTATTGGCGCGCTCTGGTACGAAAGGAGGCACGTCCGGTGAATATATTAAATTTTTTTCGCCGATTAAAAATTTCGCCCGCTCCGCCGCATCAGCCGCAAGAAATTTCAAAGTCCTTGCCGATAAAATTTTTGCGCCAAATCATAACAAAGGATTCGCGCAGTTCTCGAACGGTTATGTTTAACGCGGACGGCGAATTGCAAAATGTGCGGCTGGAATATTTTTTGATTGGCGAGGACGCGGCGAATTTTGCTGAAGTTGCCGCCAATTTTTTTGCGCCGGAGTTTATTTACAGTTGCACGTTGGAAAATTTGAAACCGGCGAGTTTGTATAAATTTCGGATTGTGGCGGGCGACTGCGCGACGGCGTGGCAGAATTTACGAACGGCGGGCAATGGCGAATTTGAAATGCTTATTTTCAGCGACAGTCAATGTTTAGATTATGCTGTTTGGAAAAATACGGCGGAAGTTGCGGCGAAAAATTTTCCGGACGCCGAACTTTTTTTAGTGAACGGCGATTTGGTTGACACGGGGCAAGATTTTTCTCAATGGCGGGCGTGGTACAATTCCGCGGCTGAACTCCTGCGCGAAAGGATTTTAGCGCCGGTTATCGGCAACCATGAATGTTACGACACAAATTGGATGGACTGCGCGCCGACTGCCTATCTGAACAATTTTAAATTGCCGCCGAATGGCATTAAAGATTTCGGCGGTTATTTTTATGCGTTCGATTATGGCGCGGCGAATTTTTTTGTGCTGAATACGCAATTCATGGAGCTTGAGAAAATTAAGGGCAGTTTGCCGGGCATTCAAGAATATTGGTTTAAGCGCGCCGTGGCAAATTCAAATCGTCCGTGGCGAATAGTTTTTATGCACAAAGCCATTTACAACCGCCAGCTCACAGATTTTGTCGACGAGGCGAAAGATTATTTTCTGCCGCTGTTCGAAGAATTGTCAATCGATTTGGTTTTCACGGGGCATTTGCACACTTACAGAAACCGCGGGCGCATTAACAAAACTTTTTACATTTTGTGCGGGCGCGCGGGCGACCAAAATTATACCGGTGAGCCAAATTCTTACATCGATTTGAAGATTCGCGCAGAAAATTTATCTCTGACGTGTCAAAGTGTCGACGGCAAAATTTTAGACAAATTCACGCTGAAAAAATAATTCCCGACCGTAAAGGAAAATTTTAATCGACAAGGAATATATGACACAGATAAATTTTGTATACAATGTGAGGGCGGATTTTTTATGCTCCAACATTATCTGGCGATTGTTTTTTTCGCATTGACGATGATACCAATTTTAAGCGGTTGCGGCAAGCAGGCTGAATTGCCCCAAAGATACGATAACTATCAAAAAGTGCGATTGGTAATGACGGCAAGCGGTACGGAAATTGGAATTGAATCTTTGACTGCGAAACGTTTTGCAGAATTGGTATCGGAGGCTTCCGGCGGAAATGTGCACATAGAATTTTATCCGAACGACGAACTTACCGGCGGCAACACAAATGAGGCGGTGCGCGCTTTAACGGAGGGCGCGGTGGATTTGGGCGCGTATGTTACGGGCACAATGTCACTTTTAGATCCGCGTCTGGAAGTGGCGACAATCCCCTGGTCGTTTTCCAGTTATCAAGAGGCGCGGCGCGTCATTGACGAAACCGGCGGCGATTATTACGCTAAAGTTTTGTCCGATTACGGCTTAGTGTACCTCGGCTCGACGCATAACGCCATGCGCCAACTTACCAGCAATCGCAATCCTATTCGTAAAATTGAAGATTTAAAAGATTTGAGGATTCGCGTATTGGGCGGTGAAGTTTACCGGCTATTTTTTGCGGCTCTCGGCGCCACGCCCGTTCCTTTGGGCTGGAGCGAACTAAATATCGCAATTCGGCAAGGCGTTATCGAAGGGCAGGAAAATGGATTTTTCCTAATGCGCTCCGGTCGGCTCAATGAAATTCAGAAATATATGACTGTCTGGAGTTATCTTTACGAAAATTATCTGTTTGTTATCAATCGAAAAACTTTTGAAAGTCTTGAGCCTAAAACGCAAAATTTGCTCCGAGAAAAAATACGCGAGGCGTGCGAATGGAGTCGTGACTATCTTGAACAGGAAGAAAAGAAAATTCGCGTGCAATTTGCCGCAGAGGGGCTTGAAATTATCGACTTGACGCCGGAAGAATTGGAGACCTTCAAAGAGCGGGTGCGCCCTCTGCGCGAAAAGCTCAAGGAAAAATACGGCGCTGAAGCGTGCGAGGCTTTTAGGATCGATATGGAAAAAAATTATAGCGGAGCTGAGGACAAATGAAAAATCTATATCATTTTTGCCTGTCAGCATTTTTATATTGGCTTGTTGCAACATACGCGGGCTCAATACTTATAATTCCTCAAAAAATTTTCGGCGTTGCTGTATTTCTGCCGCCGGTGTTGGGGCTAATGTGGGGACCTTCGGCGGCGCTGGGCGTATATTTCGGAGGAGTATTGGCGTTTCCGGAATTTCAAAATTTTTTTTCCGCAAATACCGACTTTGAAAATTTATTGCCGTGCTTTTTGCGCGGATTTTGGATATTTTTAGCCGGTTACCTGCCGCATTTCCTTTGGCAAAAATGGTACACTGATTCGGAAAAAAATATGCCGTCGCACAGGGACTACATGCTCCGAAAATTTTTAATGGTAATGCTAATCACCTTCGCCGTAACCACAGCATTTCGCGCAGTGACGGCTACCGCGGCGGATTTAGACACGGTTGCAAATTGGCTCGGATTCAGCAAGTCTGTAAAATTCCCCGCGTATATTTTCGCCTGTTTCGTGAACGACTTTTTCATAGCAATTTTTTTAGACCTCGCCTGGTTTTTCCTGCTCGTGAGCAGAGGCTACACCTGGTACAATTCAGATAAGAAATTTGAGGAAACTTCCTCCGCACAAGACGAACAGCCGGTTAAAGAAAATAAGAGAGCCTGGATTATCGCGCTGGGCTTTTACATACTTTTTCCGCTGGGCGTGGCGTACATAGATAAATATCAAATTTACGGAATGGATAACGGCGGAACGTGGCTGCGCTTTGTTGCGGAATGTTTGACGATAATTGATTTGTACCTCGTGCTGATTCTGTATTTGATGTTGCGCTATCGCCGCTCAATAATGTTGGAAGTGGTTTTTTTGGTGACGCAAACGGTATTTTTTTCCGCGGCGGTATTGGGCGGCGGCAGTTCCATTGCAATTGGTAATCTTGTCAAAGCTCACACGGACGAATCTTTGCACGCAATGAGCGTCATTTGCCGCGAAAGATTGTACAGGACTTTTTTCTGCGTCCGGCAAGCGGTACATGGTATGCAACTTCAAGCCACGAATTTTATCGAAAGTTACGACCGCCTGGCAAACGACGCTGCCTATCGAAAAAATTATCTCGACGAAATGAAAAATGATTTTAGTTTTATGGCTGTGGGAATAGATGGCAGTATTTCATATTATCTGCGCTTGATACCGGAAATTGAAGGCACTCAAGGCGGCTTTTCCATGCAACGCGAGGACGCACGCTGGGAAGGCGCTCTTTCGACCTTCGTGGAACGCGAGCCTATTGACCTTGCGCCCTATGCCCCCGACGATATCCCAAATGTCGGCTGGTATTATATTCCCAAAAAAAGCAGAACTGCCACGTGGATTGAGCCTTATGTTGACGCCGTGACAAATTTCTATGTCATTTCCTATGTGGCGCCGCTGTTTTTGGAAGGAAAATTTATCGGCGTCGTTGGTATGGATATCGATTTCAATTTCATTATCCAGGAATTGCGGCGGATGTCGATTTATGACTACGGCTACGTTTACATTATGAATCGAAATAACCTTGTGCTTTACCACAGAGACCAACCGCAGGGCGCGCCTTTTGAGCCGAATCCCGAATTTCAAGAAATTGAGATTTATCTTGCCAATGGAATGTGGCTCGGAATTGCCACGCCTTTGAGCCGCGTTTATGACGATCGGAACAAAATTATAATGCATTTAATTGCGGCGATTGTTATTGTGGCAATGCTCATTTCGATTGGAAGTATTGACCTTGCCTCAAGAGCCATACGCCCGTTGGCGGGAATGACGGAGGCGGCAAGGCGCATTGCGTCGGGAGATTTGAACGTTAAAATTTCCTACGAATCCGGCAACGAATTGGGAATTTTGGTGCGAAGTATCCGCGAAATGGCGGCGAAACTTGAGGTTTACGTTTACCGCGATAAATTGACCGGACTTTTGAATCCGGCGGCTTATATTGGCAAAAAAGCTGAGCTTAACGAAAAAATGAAGGCACACTCAAGCTTGAAGTACGGCGTTATCATATTCGACGCCAATTTTTTGAAAAAAGTTAATGACAAGTACGGACACGACGCCGGCAACGAATTGATTCGCCGCGCCGCCAAAGTTATCAGTCAAGTTTTCGCGAACAGTTCGGTTTACCGCGTTGGTGGTGACGAATTTGCGACGGTTTTGGAAAATCAAGACTACGAGCGAAGGCTTGAGTTGCTTGAGCTTTTCGACAAAAAAGTAACTGAAGAAACCTTCACCGTCGCCGGCGATACGCTCACGGTTTCGGTTGCGCGTGGTTTGGGAATTTATGAGCCTGGAATGGATTTTGAATCAGTCGCAAAAAAAGCCGACGCTGAAATGTACGCGCATAAATCGGCGCTCAAATCAAAGCTCGGCGAAGAGGTAAGATAATTTTTCGGTTACGCGTACGTCGCTGTAGGCTTTGCTGTCAGCGAGGTACACCGTGAAATTGCGCCGATTCGCGCTCCTGGATAAAATTTGTAATTTCGTCAATCGGAACGTCTATCAGCGATTCCGCCCAATGTAGCAGGAAGATTCGCTCTTCGGTTTTTTCGCGCGAAAAAATTATTTCTTGAAGGGCGCGTTGCAATTTTTCAGTAAGCTTGTAAAGTTCGCTCTCGGTTTCAAATTTCTCTTGCAAATCGCCGCCAACTTGAAAAACAAATTTTTGGTAAATATTCTTGCGCTCGTTCAGATAAAAATTCGCCACGTTATTTTTGTAAGTCTGCAACGCATTCAGCGCTTGAATCGCCGCGGAATTTTCTTCGCCCGCGGAAATTAAATTGCCCTTCAACGCAAATTCAATCAGCGGCAAAAATTTCTGCTCAATCAGAAAACGTTTCCCGCGCCAATCTTCGTACCATTCGCTGTAAATTTCTTCGTCAATACCGTCCGCCGCGCAAATATTTTTAAGCTGTTCGCGCAGATTTGTTTTGAAAGATCTGTAGTCGTCGTTCCAGGATTCATGGGCGTTAATGACAGCCGCCACGAAATTTTTATGCTGCACGAAAAAATCTACCTTGCGTTGAGCGCCCGAAATTATGTGCGCCAAATTCTCTACCAAAAACGCGAAACTTGCCCGCGGCGTTTCTTCGACTATCGCCAATTCGATTATGGAGTTCGGCTCGTGATTGATTTTGTCTATGCGCGCCTCTAAATAATCCGCCTGCGCCTTCACCGATAAAATTTGCGCCTTCACGTCGTCTAAGCCCAATTCCAGCCGCGCCGCCAAAAATTTTTGACGTTCCTTGAGCAGCGAATTTTCTTCCGGCGTCAATTGCGGATTTTCTATGTATCGCGCGTTCAATTTCAGCGCCATTTGCGAAAACTCGCCGATC
The DNA here is from genome assembly GCA_905235685.1 of uncultured Selenomonadaceae bacterium. GTDB lineage: Bacteria > Bacillota > Negativicutes > Selenomonadales > Selenomonadaceae > Quinella. Next base: position 49,223 of record CAJOMO010000010.1, on the reverse strand, counting down.
GTTTCGTCCTGCGCCGCCTCGTATTCCTGCAAAATGTCAAGCAAAGAATCCGTCAAATTTTGTACCGCCATGTAATATTGAATCGGCGACTGCGCGATTGCCGACAAATCATAATTTTTCAGCAGCGGTTTATAATCCAATTTTGCCGTCAATTTCGGCTTTGAAACTTCGACTTTATCAATGTAAATCTGTTTGTAAAGCTGTGTAATTTTTTCGTCCGTGTCAAAATTTCTGTCAACAAAAATCGGTATCAAATTATTTCGGACAAACAAATCCAGCGTGGATTGCGGATTATTTGAATCGTAACTGCCGGAAAACAGCGCGTCGCTGCAGAGAATAAGATAACACGCAGTATAACCGTAAATTCTGTAAAAATTTTCTCCGCTGTAGTCCAAATTTATGTAGCCAATGCGGTCGCGATTATCCCTGGCAAACCAGCGGTATCGATTTTTGATACGCCAATTTGAATTGCTCTGATAATGGTAGGGAAAAGTTTTATCTTCAATCATCTGCCAAAATTCAGCTGCGGTGGGAATTTTCCAGCCGTTGTAGCCGCCCCAATTTTGCGAATCTCGGAGTACAGACTTTGCCTCATCTTCAGAATAGCCGCTGCCTTCGCCGTAGTGAAAATATTTCAAGTCAGCCCAAATCAAGCCGGTGTCGCGGTCAAAAATAATTTTCGGCTTGTTTTGGAAAAAGTACCAGCGCTGATGTTTTATTGCACGCAAAATTGCCGAGTCTTCAAATTCACTCATAAAATCAGCCTCCTATTCGTCAGTACCAGGTAAATCAATTTTAAAAATCGGCATATCTTCGGGATTGAGTTTGGCGTCCCGCGCAGTCAATTTACCACGCGACCGCCGGATAATCAAATCATTATTTTTGCGCGCCCAAATCAGAATTTGGCGGTAAAATTTGCAGGCAACAGATTTATTCGACAGCTCGGAAAGTTTAATCGGTCTGCCGGAAGTATCGGCGTCCAGTTCGGTGAAAGTGTGATCCAAATCTGCGCGACGAACTATCTGCACGGTATTATTTTTAAAATCGAACTGAATATAATCCGCGCGCCCAATCAAATTGTTGTAGCCGGTGACAGATTTTTTATGCCAGCGCCGCTTTTGTACGACGTCTTGAATCTGAATTTCGTCGTAAGTGCAAATAGTCGGCACGACCAAAATATTCAAATCGAGCGTATCATCTTTGTTAATGTAGTAGCCGATAATTTTTTGGTTGAAATAGTAATTGCCGCGCGGCGTGGATTGAACCCATTTGAAAATATCTTCGGGAACTTGAACGGTATTTGCGGCGAAAGTTCCAGCCGCCGGTAAAATCAGCAGCGCCATTAACAGCGCCATAAAAAATTTTTTCATCGTTATCGCCTCAGCCAATAGAATTAATTTCGTACGGGGTTTCTTGATAAACATAATAATTCAGCCAATTGGCGAAAAGCAAATGCGCCACGCTCCGCCATTTGACAACCGGCTCTCGCGCAGGATTATCTTCCGGAAAATAATTCTGCGGAATTTTGGGATTGAGCCCCGCCCGCAAATCTCGCTCGTATTCATTTTTGAGCGTGTAAGGATCGTATTCGGCGTGACCGGTGATAAAAAATTGCCGCCGCGCCAAATTCGCCACAACATAAACCCCAACCTCGTCGGACACCGATAAAATTTTAAGTTCCGGAACTTTTTCAATGTCGGCAATGTGCTCTTCGGTATTTCGGGAATGCGGCACAAAAAATTCGTCGTCGAAGCCGCGGAAAAGTTTTTCGTACTGCACGCAAAGTTTGTGCTTGTAAACGCCGGAAATTTTTTCGTCCATAATGTATTTCGGCACGCCGTAATGATAGTACAGCCCCGCCTGCGCGCCCCAACAAATATGAAACGTCGACCAAACATGCGTCTTGCTCCATTCCATAATCTTCACAAGCTCCGACCAATAAGCAACTTCCTCAAAATCCATAAGCTCAACCGGCGCGCCCGTGATAATCAAGCCGTCGTATTTTTTATGGGCAACGTCTTTGAAAGTACCGTAAAATTCCGTGAGATAATCTTTGGACGTGTGCGTGGGAATGTAGGTTTCGGTGTAAATGAAATCGACTTCAACCTGCAGCGGCGTATTTCCCAAAACGCGCAAAAGTTGCGTCTCGGTTACGGATTTTATCGGCATAAGATTTAGGATTAAAATTTTCAGCGGGCGAATGTCTTGCTTGTAGGCTCTGTCCGCGTCCATTACGAAAATATTTTCGCCTTCCAAAATGTTTGTGGCGGGTAAATTGTTCGGTATTTTAATTGGCAAAGCTATTCCTCCAAATTTTTTTTGAAAAATATAATTCGGCGGCGGTTAAAATTATTCCTGCGCGCAGATTGACATTGCGGGCGGTAATTCTTATTTGTTGAGTAATAATTGCGAATTGACTTAATCGTTAACTTTTGTTAAAATTTAAAAAACGGTTAGACTTCCGCTTTAACAAAAATGTTTTAAGTAAGCGTGTAGACTCAGGTCTTATCGTGTAGAGGCGACGTGGACACGCCGGTAAGAATAAGGGCATTTGCCAAACTTCTTAAATGGAGACTTCGGTTTCCTAGAAGCCCGCGACTTTAGTCGTCGGTGGTTCACAATTTCTGAAAATACAATCGTAGAATTTTTGAAGGAGAGTGTACCGATGGCAAAACCGTTACAGATAATGGAAACAGTCCTGCGCGACGGGCATCAATCGCTGTGCGCAACGAGAATGCGCTATCGCCAAATGGAGCCGATGCTTGCGGCGTTAGACAGCATTGGTTACAAAGCGTTGGAAGCATGGGGCGGCGCAACGTTCGACACCTGCTTGAGATTTTTGGACGAAGACCCCTGGGAACGCCTCGACAAACTCAAAGCCAGATTGAAAACGCCGATTCAAATGCTGTTGCGCGGGCAAAATCTTTTGGGCTACAATCACTATTCAAATGACGTGGTTGAAAAATTTGTACAGCACGCGGCGGCTCACGGTATCGGCGTGTTCAGAATTTTTGACGCGCTCAATGACGTTAGAAATTTGCGCGTGGCGATTAAAGCGGCGCTTGAATGCCCCGAAAAGCCCGAAGTTCAAGGCTGTCTGGTTTACACGATTAGCCCCGTCCATACCAATGAAAAATTCGTTGAGCTGGCGAAGGAACTTCAAGAGATGGGCTGTCATTCGGTTTGTATCAAAGATATGTCGGGTTTGCTCGCGCCATACGCCGCTGACGATTTGGTGAAAAAGTTGAAGGCTGCGCTGGATATTCCGGTGGAATTGCATACTCATTGCACGAGCGGATTTGGTCACGCAACTTATTTGAAGGCTATCGAAGCCGGCGTTGATATTGTTGACTGCGCGCTGTCGCCGTTTTCCTGCGATACTTCACAGCCCTGCACTGAAACTATCGTTGCTATGCTGAAGGGTACGGAGCGCGATACCGGATTGGACAGGCAGGCTATGACGCCCATTGCTAAACATTTCTTAGCCGTCAAAGCCGAACTTATCAAAGAATTTGGCTTGAAGGGCTATTTCGACGTCAACGTCAACGTGCTGGACTTCCAAATTCCTGGCGGTATGCTGTCTAATCTCGCTAATCAGCTCAAAGAGGCAGGCATGGAAGATAAATATCAAGATTTGCTTGACGAAATGCCGAAAGTTCGTGCAGACGCCGGTTATCCGCCGCTGGTTACGCCTTCCAGTCAAATCGTCGGCACTATGGCAACTTTCAACGTTATGACGGGGCAGCGTTATAAAATGGTTCCCAACGAATTTAAAGATTTGGTACGCGGCAAATTTGGCAGGACGCCCGTTCCCGTCGACAGAGATTTTATCATTAATACGCTCGGCATTCCCGCTGAACAGATCATTGAAGATTGCTCCGTCGAAGATGCTAAGGCTGAAACTTTCGCGCAGTTCAAAGATGAATTAATTGGCAAGGGCTTTTTGAATCCGACTGACGAAGACGTTTTGAGCTACGCACTTTTCCCGCAAGTCGCCGAAGAATTTTTCAAGAAACATTATACGCAAATCAGCGCTTACAGACGCCAATAATCGCAAGGTACGTGTTACATAGACATATAAATAAAAAATCTCCCGTTGCAAAATCGCAGTGGGAGATTTTAAGTTGCCCGAAATTTTTTTAAATCGTAACAGCGCCTGCGTGATAGCCGGCTTTGTTAATGGCGTCGCGCAGAATTTCGTCGGGAACATTTTTAGTAAGCCCCGCAAGAGCCGCCTGTTTTTCCAAACTTGCCGCGGCAATTTTCACGCCGTCAACTTTTTCAAGCGCCCGAACGACATTAGCCACGCAATGCTCGCACGTCATACCGTCAACGTCGATTGTGCGGTGAATTTCGCACTGTTCAATTTTGTTGACGCGCGCCCTGTAACTATTCGCCATAGCATTTTTTATGGAACAGCCCGAACAACCACTGCAGCCGCCGCTGTCGCAGCAAGCCGCCTCGCCTCTGAAAAAACTGTTGTAAATAACCCTGAGCCCATTAATCAAAGCCACGGCGATAATTGCGCCGACTACATAAGTTGCCATAGCCATCACCTCCGCAAATCTTTCCGAAAAGAAAGAAATGCCGATATAAATTATTGAAAACCTAACAAACTGCCGATTTGATAAACCAGCATTGACGCCACCCACGCAACCGCGCATGTGTACAGGAAGGCAAAGCCCATCCATTTCCAGCTTTGAGTTTCTTTTTTGATTGTGCCGAGCGCCGTTACGCACGGAGAATAAAGTTGTGTGAAGACCATAAACGCCAGCGCCGCAAGAGGGGTAAACGCCGTAGCCATTCCGGTTTTCATTAAAACATCTGCCGTTCCGTCAGCGTCGTCCGTATCAACCGAATCTTCGTCCGCGCCGTACAAAACGCCGATTGTTGAAACAACCGACTCTTTAGCCGCCAATCCGGTAACGACTGCCGCGCCCGCTTCCCAAGTATTAAAACCTTGTGGAGCAAAAAGCGTTGCCGCCGCGCCGCCTATCGACGCAAGGTAACTTTGATCTGTTTCTTCAGTCATTCCGTCCGAATTGAAATTGCTCAAAAACCAAATAAGAACCGTCATTGCAAAAATTATCGTTCCGGCTTTAATAATGTAGCCTTTGCCTTTGTCCCAAGTTTCCAACAATACCGTTTTCATATCCGGCATACGATACGGCGGCAATTCCAAAAGAAACGTCGATTCTTGCCCCTTGAATACAGTATGACCCAAAACTTTCGCCATCAATATTGCCGTCGCCAATCCGATTATGTACATCGCGAAAACGATATTAGCCGCATTGTCGGGGAAAAACATTACCGCAAATAACGCGATAATCGGAACTTTCGCGCTGCAAGTTAAAAACGGCGTGATTAAAATGGAAATCATTCTGTCTTTGTTAGTGTCAAGAGCCCGCGCGCCCATTATCGCCGGAACGCCGCAGCCATAACCCATTATAAGCGGCATTATTCCTTTGCCCGTCAATCCTACGCGCCGCATTATCGGATCCATTACAAACGCCACGCGCGCCATATAACCTGTTCCGTCCAAAAAGCTAAGCACGAAAAACAGCGTGAAAATCAGCGGTACGAAACTTAAAACTGCGCCGACTCCCACGATTATTCCGTCGCCAACCAATGACTGCATCCAATCTGCAACGCCCGCCGCTGCCATTGCCTCCATTGCCGCGGGGGCAACCGTGTCTTCAAAAAATTCTCCGAGCATATCAGCTAACGGCTGCCCGACCCATTCAAACGCTATCTGAAACAGCAGGTAAAACGCTACCAACATTATTACCAGCGCCGATATTCCATTTGTAAAAATCGCGTCAAGCTTTTCTGAAAGCGACGGACTCGCCGCGCTCAACGTCACCGCTTCCGCCATTACTTTGTCGATAAAATCATACCGCGCCGTGATAATTTCTTCGTCAATTTTTTCTTTGCTCAAGCCGCTGTTTTGGATTTGGTGAATCCGGTTAATGTGCTCTTCAAGCTGTTGGCTGGGGTGATAATTCGACATTCGCGTATTTGTAAAAACGTCCAGCAAAACTTTAACGCTCTTGTTACTGCGCCCGACCGTGTTTGTAACCGGCATACCAAAAATTTTCTCAAGCTTCGAATCGTCAATTTTGATACCGTGCCGCTCCGCCTCGTCCATCATATTCAGATTGATAATCAGCGGAATGCCATGCTCCAAAAGTTGAACAGTCAAAAACAAATTTCGCGCAATATTCGACGCGTCAACGATATCAACGACGATATCCGGCTTGTTTTCGGAAAAATAATCGCTGACAACTTGCTCTTCCTGCGAACGGGCGTTAATCGAATAAGTGCCTGGCAAATCCACCACGGAAATTTTTCTGCCGTTGTATTCGATAAGTCCAACTTTTTTATCAACCGTAACGCCAGGCCAATTGCCAATTTTTTGCCGCGCGCCGGTCAGCTCATTAAAAATCGTCGATTTACCGGTATTCGGGTTGCCGGTCAATGCTACAGAAATTGCAGCCATAGTCTAATCACCTCTTCACTTGATTTGCGTAACTTGAATGGTAGCGGCGTCGTCCCTGCGGAGCGCCAAATTGTATGAGCGAAGCCTAAGCGCAATGGGGTCGCCGAGCGGCGCGGAATGTAAAATCTCAACGCGCGTGCCGGGAATTAACCCCATCGTCATTAAACGCTGTTTCAACGCCGATTCGCCAACTTCATCAATCCGAACTATCATTCCAGGATTTGTATCTTTGAGCGTCATGTTATCACTCCTGCACAATCTAATTATTAATCAGTTTCATTTGAGAATTATAGCAACTTTGAAAAAAATTATCAATAACTTTTTTTTGCGGAAATAAAAAATCTCCAGCCGCATTTGAGCCGGAGATAAAATCTTTTAGCGAACGAATTTTGCGGTGCTGCCGGATTTAGTTTTGGTTACTTCCAATCGCACGGGGATTCTGCTTTTCAGCTCGTCAACGTGAGAAATGATACCGACAAGCCGCCCGCCACTTTGCAAATCAATCAGCGCATTCATAGCCACGTCCAAAGTTTCGCTGTCCAATGAGCCGAAACCTTCATCAATAAAAATCGTGTCAAGTTTGATACCGCCCGAAGTATTTTTGACAACCGCCGCCAACCCCAACGCCAAAGACAGCGACGCCAAAAAAGATTCGCCGCCCGACAAAGTTTTGACATCTCGCGCAGTGCCCGCGTAAGCATCAAAAATTTCCAAATCTAATCCGCCGCTCGTTCGACGATCCGTAACGCGCTCCTTGTCCAAAAATTGATAACGTTCGCCGCTCATTTTGATAAGCCGCTCATTCGCCTCAAAAATTACGTCCTTGAAAATCGCGTTGAGATAATACCGCTGGAAAGAAACCTTTGAATTTTTGCCGGTCGCCGCGTCAGATAATCTTTGCCAAATCTGGTAATTTTGCTTAGCCAATTGAATTTTCGCGTCCAATGCTCCGATTTTTTTAGAAATATCTTGAAGGCGTTGCAAATTATTTTCAAGCGTCGTCATTTCGGCAATCGCCGCGTTATGCGAATTCTGCGCGACGGTTTTTTGATTTTTCAGCGCGTCAATATTGGGGCGGGATTTACCGGCAACTTTGGCGGCGGCGTCATTGCAAGCATTTTCCGCGGATTGAACTTCGCCTTCGCATTTGGATTTTTGATTTTGAAGGCGGTGAAATTTTTCCTCGGCGAACTTCCAGGCGGCGTCAAGTTTTTGCTTTTCGCGTTCGATAACATTTAAATCGTCGGCAATTTTGTTAGGTTGTGTCAAATAAATTTCCGGAATTTGGCGCTTTTTTTCTTCGACAATTCCGCGCAATTTTTCAGCCTCGCGCGTTTTTGCGTCATAATTATTTCGCGCAGGCTCAATTTTTTGCACAACTTGATTGGTGAAATTTTCGCCGCTTTGTAACCGCGCCTGACAATCTTTCAATTCGTCGGCTTTTTCAGTGGCGGCGCTGAAAATTTCTTGCGCCTGATTTAGCGCCAACGCATTCGCCAATTTCTGCAACAAAATTTTTTGCGCCTCAATTCTACCGCCAATATTCGTCACAGATTGATTTGTCAATTTGCATTCCTTTTCGCGGCGCTCTAAAATTTTTTCGGCTTGAGCGATTTCTTCGTCGTTCGGAATAATTTCGTCAGTGACAGTTGGGTTAGGATGCTGAAGTGCGCCGCAAACCGGACAGGGCTCGCCGTCAACAAGACTTTCAGCCAATTTCGCGGCGGTACACATTTTCTGAACAAATTGCAGGCGCTTAAGTTCGCGTTGCGCGGCGTCATAATTTTTATTCGCGGTTTCCAAACGCCCCTCGGCGTCATGCAATTCGCGCGTCAGCCGTTCAATTTCACGCAAGCAAGCCTCACGTTCCCGCGCGTCCTTCAAGGTTTGCTCGGCGCTCTTTAAATCTACGTCCGCGCCCTGCAAGCTAACCATTTGCCGCTTTAAATCAGCCAATCGACTTTCGTAATTTTGCCGCTTAGTTTCAAGCGTTCGCAATTCATTTTGCGCTGCGTGCTGAGCCTCCTTCGCAAGCGCCAATTCATTTTGTTTTTGGCGCAATTCAGCCAGCGCCGCGGAAATTTTTTGCAATTCGGCGATTTTATTTTCCAATTCGCGCCGCTTAGATTCTTCCGCTTGCCGTTTTTCGTATTCAATCTGCGCGGTGGCTAAATCCGCGGTAATTTTTTTTAGGACGGCTTGAGCATTTTGCAAAGAGGAATTGGCGGCGGCGAGGTTTTCAAATTGTTTGGTGAGAATTTCGCCCGCAGTCCACGCCGCAACCGCTTTATCGGCAAGAATTTTCGATTCAGCGCATTTATTTTTTGAAGTCTGCAAATTGGCAATGACAGTTTCAATAAGCGCGAGGATATCTTTGTCGGATTGGACTTTGCCAATTTCGCGCGCATTCTCCAGATAATTTTGATGCTGTTTATCGAGGTCTTCAAGAATAGTTTTGGCGGCGGCAGATTTATTTTTCAATTCGGTTTCAATATTTGCGTAAAGATTAGCGTTAAAAATGGCGTTGAGGATATCGCCGCGGTCTTTGGATTTGGACACAAGAAATTTTTGGAAATTGCCCTGCGGGAGCAGAATCACCTGTCGGAATTGTTCGACGCCGAATCCGATAATTTTTTTAATTTCTTGCGTGACGTCGCGGGCGGAGCGCGAAATTAATTTACCGTTGCGATAAAGTTCAGCCTCGGGTTTTTTATCGGCGATACCGCGTGGCATTTTGCATTCGGGATTGCGGCGGATTTTGTAAACGTTATCGCCGAGTGCAAATTCAAATTGAACTTCGGTGGCGAGGTTGGGCGGAGCTTGATTAGAGCGCATCATTTTGCCGTCGCGCCCGCCGCCTGAACTGTCGTCATAGAGCGCATAACAAATGGCGTCGAGAATAGACGTTTTACCCGCGCCGGTTGCGCCGTGTATCAGAAAAAAATTTTCGCCGCCCAAACCTTTTTCAAAATCCAAATTGACAGTTTGCGCATAAGGTTCAAACGCCACCATTTTCAAACTAATCGGTCTCAAAATAAATTCCCCCAGAATAAACTCAAACGTTGAAGAGGCGCGCACGGACGCGCGCCCGCGCTAGTCACGTGATGTGACTACAGCGGGTAAGTTTTCTTTCTTTGCACTAAAGAGCACGCTTTGCTACGCAAACCGCGCAAGCGTTTCTTTCTTTCCGAAAAGAAAGAAATGCTGACATTATCATTAAAAAAAATTTGCACTGATTAAATTCCTGTGTTATAATTCGCCTGTTACTTTTGAAGGGAGTGAATTTTCATGTCCGCTTATTGCGAGATTTGCCATAAAGGTACGATGTCCGGAATGAACGTGAGCCATTCGCACTTAAAGACTAAACGCAAATGGAAGCCGAATATTCAACGCGTCCGTGCAATTATAGACGGCGAAATTAAACGTGTCAATGTTTGCACGCGTTGCCTTCGCTCCGGAAAAGTTAATCGTGCTATTTGAGTGCTTGCAAGTTCTAAAAAAAACGCCTCGTTCACAATGCGTGTTCGAGGTTTTTTTTATTTTAAAAAGTAATTCGCGATTCAAACATTCTATTCCACGGAAATTCAACCTTAACATTTTTGGATAATCCGAAGTCCGGAATATTTTTCCGCGCAAAGTTGGTAAGCATTTGTCCGCTCCAATCGGCGGCGTCATTACGTTTTTCGTTAAGTACGCCGTAGAAACCGTCGCCCTCAATCCAGGAAAGTTGCTCGGCAATTCGCGTTCGAACATTCGCCTGGTACGCCCAATCGTCAAGATATCGCATCGTCAACAATTCGCGCTTAGCCTTATCGGTCATTTTCTCCGCCAAAATTCCCGTACTTAAAACAAATCCTGTCGAATTGGTCGGCGTATTCCAGCCCGCATAAGCTTGAAGTTTGAAAAGCAAGCCGTGGTTTTTTAATTGCTCCATAAGCGCATTATCCGCGCCATTTGCAAAGGCAACGTCCGCCAGCGCAATTCTCTTGCCGCTCTTGAGGTAATTTTGAAGACTGCCGACGAAATAATCAGTTCCGTCGCGTTTATTGGTGTTGTTAATCGGAAAATTCGCCTCGTAAGTTTCGCCGTTCGGATTGGTATTTACCGCCAAAATAAAATCTGCGCGATTTTCGTCAAAAATGCGAACAGCGCCCGTGGCGAAAAATTCAGCGTTAATCGAATCGTCAATCGGCTCGTCGGAATACGCCGGAATCGTCTTGCCGCCCGCGCCTCGATTGTACATAACAAAAATTTTCGGCTTATCGTCGGTGTAGTCGTTAATGGCACGCGTTAAAAGCATCAGCCCGATTTCGTCAATGCCGGCAATGGTTTGATATTTGCTCTTGTCAAGATTTTCGCCGTACTTCGCCAAATGCCGCCCTTCCATATGCGTCTGCGAATAGGGCGCGTTATCGTCCCGCCCCAAAAGTAAACAGTCAAAAATATTTTCGTTAGCCATATCGATTAATTTTTCATTCGCCGCAAAATTTTTATCGCGCCGGTTCATCCAATCGTCAATCGCTCGCGCAGGTATCAACTTTTGCAGAAAATTAATCTCCTTAGTTTCGCGCGGCGTCAAGCCTTCCAAATCAAGCTTATCTTTCAGCGCGGTATAACGAAAAATATTCGCGCCGTAATTTTGGTAATAATCGGGCTCCTCGTAGCCGGAGGCGTCGCCCGAGCGCGGCGTCCTCATTATCGAGCCGAAAACGTAAATCGGCAAATTTTTATGTTTCTTGCGAAATTCACGAAAAAGTTCCGCGCGTTCCAAAATCAGCTGCTTATCGTAATTGTGCTTGCGCGAAGAAATTAAACTGCCATAAAGCATTGAATCCGACGAAATGACTACCGCACGCACGCTGTTTTTCATATTCATATCGATCCACGCCCAAAGCCTATCGGGATTTCCCAAATCGTCACGGCTGCCCAAAAGTTCCGGCGGCGGCACGATAACTTTGTACCCCGCGCGCTCAACAACCGCTATGGTTTGTTCGTCGACTATCGGGCGGTTGTCGTGCGGTATGTATAAAATTTTTTCTTGCGTGCGTTTAACTTTTGCTTCGGCGTCGGGCGTCACGCTGAATATTCCCAACAAACTCATTGCCACGCCCAAAATTTTTAACGCCTTCCTCAAAAATATTCCCCCAGTCAATTTATTTTTTGTGCGAAACTTTATCTTTGCTGGCGACGTCGCCCCACAAATCGCGCGCCTTGTCATAAACTTTTGGCTCACTCGTACGAACTTTCTGATCGCCGATTATTCGCGAAAGGTACTGCGTGCATTTTTCAAAATCCTTCAACCGATAATAAATCGCGCCGATAAGGTATACAACCGCCGTATCAGTCAAGCCGTCAATTGGATAGCGCTCCTTCGATAGCGATTCATTGTAATGCTCCGCCGCCTTCAACATAAATTCGCGCTCCATATCGGCGTATTCTTCACCAACCGAACGAAACACCCACGCCAGATTTAAATTGTAAATCGCCTTTTTGGAACTCGGCGCGCCAATCATATCCAGGAAAATCAGTGCCAGCTCATAAGAGGCGACGGCGTCGGCAAATGTGCGCTTTTCTTCAAATTCGATATCTAAATCTTTCTCTTGAAGAAAATTCCAAAGTATTTCGCGATGTTTATTGGGCATATTCGTGGTGAAAGCTTTTTCGTCGCCCGCGAAGCCGCAATGTTCGCAAACCCAAATCTTGTAATAGTACGGGTTGAAATCTTTGTAATGCACGCATAAATCTTCGTCGCGCTTTTCGACAACCAGCCGCGACCGCGTCTTTGTAACTCGCGTTTCCTTCATACACACCGGACACGGCTTTTCAACCACGAATGTATAATCTACCGCCACCGCTCGCACTCCTTCCTTAGGGGTTAGGGGCAAGGGGCTAGGGATTAGTGTAAAAATCACTCTTCCCTTTACACTAGCCCCTATTCCCTATCTCAAATACTTATTGCAAAGAGCCTTCAATCTGCCCGCGTCGGCGTCAAGCTGATAATCCGACTTCAAGCGCCAGCCCCAGTTCGTGCCGACCGTGCCAGGCGTATTCATTCTACTGCGACTGTCAAGTTTCAACACGTCCTGCATTGGAATAATCGCAAAGCGCGAATCCGACGCGTAGGCAAATTCAATCAGTTTTTGGCAAACATCGTCGGGGCGGCGCGCGTCAGCACCCAACAGCGCCGCTATCGTCGGCTTGCTCAAATTATCAACATCTTCCATAAACCAGCCAACCGTCGTGTTGTTATCGTGCGTGCCGGTATAGGCAAGGCTGTTTTCCGGCGCAACAAAACCAATTCGCCCGTCTTCATTGAAGTGCAGCTCGAACTGCAGAATCTTCATACCGGGGAAACCGCAATCTTGCCGCAGTTGTTCAACTTCGTCCGTGATAAAGCCCAAATCTTCCGCAACAATCTTTGCGCCGTCGCCAAATTCTTTTTTGATAACGTCGAAGAACGGCTTGCCAGGTCCTTTAATCCATTCGCCATTAATCGCATTTTCAGCGTCGCCGTCCACCGACCAATAAGCCTCAAAGCCGCGGAAATGATCAATTCGGATAATGTCAACCAGCTCATAAAGTTTCTTGAAACGCAATTTCCACCAGGCATAATCTTCAGCCTTCATTTCGTTCCAATCGTACTGCGGGTTGCCCCAAAGTTGACCGGTAGGGCTGAAATAATCGGGCGGAACTCCGGCAACTTTTTCGGGGCGCCCTTCCTCAGTGAGCTGGAACAACTTCTTATTCGCCCAAACGTCCGCGCTGTCTGCCGATACGAAAATTGGCATATCACCGAGAATTTCGATACCGCGCTCACGGGCATAAGCATGAAGTTTCTGCCATTGCGAATCAAAAATGTACTGCTCAAATTCCACGTACATAATTTCGTCCGCAAGTTTCTCGCGCAGTGCCGCTAAAGTTTTTTCGTCGCGCTGCTTAATGTCTTCGTCCCACTCAATCCAATAGGCGTCGTGATTTTGCTTTTTAATCGCCGCGAAAAGCGCGTAATCTTCCAGCCAATAATTTTCCGCCGCACGGAATTTTTCAAAGTCAGCCTTCAGCTCAGCGTCGGTTTCCAATTTCGCCTTGAAATTATCATACGCAATTCTAAGCGCCGCATTTTTTAGGCTTATAACGCGCTCAAATTCGACTGTAGCCGCCTTTGAAGAGGTCTTTGGTACATTTATATCACCCTCGCGCAGAAACCCCCTTGAAATCAAATCGTCGAGCGAAATAATCATCGGGTTGCCGCCAAAGGCAGACGGCGACTGATACGGCGAATAACCGAAACCAACAGGATTCAGCGGCAAAATCTGCCAAATCGTTTGCCCCGCCGCCTTCAGATAATCGATAAAGTCAAACGCCTCTTTGCCCATATCGCCGATACCGTATTTCGACGGCAAACTGGTCGGGTGCAGCAAAATTCCTGCGCGACGGTCGTAATTTTTCTTGAGCGGTACGTGGTGAAGTAAAATTCCTTCCAACGGCTGGAGTTTGAAATTGACCCGCCCGCGCGTCACCGGATAATGGCGACTCAGATTTTCGCTGTCGAACGCGTCAACAAAAACGCCGCTTGCAAAATCGCTGACGTCAAAGGAAACTTCCTGCGCCGCGTCCGTCGAACGATTGAACGCCACCAAAAACGAATCATTTTGCGCTTCCTGGTCAAAGACATCGCGTCCATTGCGAATAACGCGCGCGTAAGCAACCACATCGCCGCGCGAAGGCAACGGCAGAAATTCGCCCGTCTGCAAAACCAAATTTTCATTGCGAATCGCGATAAATTTTTTGTACGTGTCAAGCAAATCTTTATCGCCGCCGTCCCAATCGTACGGTCTGCGGTTCGTCGGATCTTTGAAACCCTGCATTCCAATTTCATCTCCGTAATAAACGCACGGCACGCCTGGATACGTCATTTGCCACAGCGCCGCCATTTTCAAGCGCGCTTTACCGAGTTTCTCATGTTCCGCGTCAAGCCGGAATTTCGTTTGTTCAACCGCCGGCATTTTGTCATAGTATGGCGCTTCGCCAAAAATCGTCACCGGTCTCATAATATCGTGGCTCGCAATTAAATTCATCATCACGTAGAAATTTTCTTTCGGGTAATTTTCGCGCAGGCTTTCCATTCGTTTCATGCAAATTTCGCCGTCAATTTTTCCCAAAATAAAATCGAACAAATGAGCGCGCCAAGGATAATTCATCGCCGAATCCATTTCGTAGCCGCAAAGATATTGACGCTGCACGCCGTAAGCAATTTTATTTGAGGCGTCTTCCCAAACTTCGCCAATCATAACCGCGTCCGGATTTAATTTCTTCAATTCGGCGAAAAACATCTGTGAAAATTCCGCGGGCAATTCGTCAATGACATCGAGACGCCAGCCCGAAATTCCTTCGCGCATCCAGTGGTGCAAAACGCTGTCGTTACTGCGAATTATAAAATCCATATACGACGGCGTAACTTCGCGAACATTCGGCAGAGTCGGGAAATTCCACCAACTTTCATAGTCATTCGGGAAATTTTTAAAACTGTACCAGGCAAAATACGGCGAATCCTTCGACTGATACGCGCCCAACGAATTATACTGCCCATTCCGGTTAAAGTAAATGCTGTTGCTGCCGGTGTGGCTGAAAACGCCGTCGATAATTATGCTGATACCCTTAGCCGCCGCCGTGTCAATCAAATGTTTAAAATCTTCGTTCGTTCCCAAAATCGGGTCAATTTTGTGATAATCGCCGGTATCGTAATGGTGGTTGCTCTCGGATTCGAAAACCGGATTGAAATAAATCACCGAAACGCCGAGCTCCTTCAGATAATCCAATTTGCTCTCGACGCCGCGAATATTGCCGCCGTAAAAATCGTAAGCAACAATTTCGTTCGTGTCGACGTCTTTGTAATAGCAGGGCTCATCTTTCCAACTGGCGTGATAAACTGCGCCGCGCTTTTCGACAATCTCATTACCCGCGCGGTAAAATCTGTCGGGGAAAATCTGATACATAACCGCGTGCTTAAACCAATCGGGAGTTTTCGCGCCTTTTTGGTAAACGGTGATTTGAAATGCGGGCGGCGCGTAATCTTGATAAAGTTGACCGACGCCGCCGAGTTGCTCCGGATTGTTGCCGTAATAATAAGTTTTGTCCGCCGTGACGATTATAAAATAATACCAGACAAGCCCGCCTTTTTCGGGCATGGCAACTTCGATTGAATAAAATTTTTCTTCGGAATTATTTTTATCGCGCGTGGTAAGATTCGACCATTTTTCGCCCGCGCCGTCCGCCCACGTATGCAGTAAAACCTGCCGGACAATTTCTTTGGTTTTAATGCGGATACCGAGCCGAATGTGACTGCCCGCCTCCGCCGCGCCCACTATCGAGCGGTAATAAATGTTTTGCGAATTGTGCTCAACATTCGTATTATCCATAAAATCAGCTCCTCATTTGTGAGTGTCAAAAATTTTCAACATGTTCATCAGATATTCCAATTTGGTAAATTCACGCCAGGCATTTTGAAGGCGGTAAACGCTCATAACCTGCTGAATCAAATTTATAGCTAACTCGCGCAGATTTTCAACAACCGGATAATTCAAAACCAAAAAATTCGGCAACTCGCTGAAAAATAATCTCAAATCTGAAATGGCAACTTGCGTGTGTAAAGTTTTGTAAATCGCATTTAGCGCCGCCTCTTCAAAAAAATTTCCGGCTGTTTCGTCTAAAATATTTTCGCGCAGGTATTCAGCCAATTTCCGGCATGTCAAAAAAGTTTCCAGCTTGCCGGTAACAGACTCCGGCGGAACATTCTTTGCAAAGGTCGGCGCCAAATTCGCCAGCAACGCATTATAAATTTTGTTATAATTAATTTGAAAATCAAATACCCCCCCCCTTTGCAATTTGGCGGGCGGCACGGTATTTTAAAATGCTGTCGTCGAAAATTTCATTGCGGTCTTCCGAAGCAAATTTTTCCATTGCGTATTGATTAACCAAAAGATCAGCGTTGCCGCGCTGAACTTTTCTTGCATATTCTTCGCGCGATTTGGTCATGTAGTGATGGACAACAATTTTTTCGGCAGTCACAGGATAATTAGCGTAATTTGAAATAGGTTTGCCGTTTTCGTTAATTGAAAAGTGATTTTCAAACAACACGGCGAAATGCGGATTCACGAAAAACCTAATCCTGCGCGGATTGGCGATTTTTTTAATGTGAGCGTTGCCGGCGATATTATTTTTTTCCGGAACATAATCTTCGCCGAGCCAATCATTTGGAGCGCGCCGAGTAAATCTTTCGAGGACGCCGCGGCTGTAATCGGCGGTTTCTTGAAAATTCGAGCCGAAACAACGCCAATTAATTCCCAACGCCGCCGCCTGCGGTTTGTCGGATAAAATTTCGTCAACAACTTCAACTACATTTTTATTGCCCTGCGGAAAAATAAATTCGTCGCCGTCGATAAACGCCATATACCGACAGAAAAATTTGTACTGATTGACAGCCGAAATATACGCCTCCATTTGCCTGCACTTGCCAGGGTAAAAAGTATAAGTCACAAGCCCGCGCTCAATGTACGGCTGAAGAATTTCCTTGAGATTATCGGGGCTTTCGGTAAATGTAAAAATGATTGACGCCCGCCAGCAAATGATAATCGAGCCATTCTTTGACATACGGCGCTTCATTTTTCATAATCGCCACGACAGCCAAATCGTACAGGAACAAATTTTTATCGACCGTCATAAAATCACCTCTGCAAAGAAAAAAAGCCCGACGAGAAAAAGCCGCTCGCCGGACCGGTTGCTAGGGTACAGTGTAAAGGGGCAAGGGAATAGTGATTCAAACCACTAGCCCCTAACCACTTTTCCCTATTCCCTAAATTACTTCGCCATCAATTTAGCATAAAGATCTTTGTATTCGCGGGCAGATTCTGTCCAGCTGTAGTCGCTGTTCATTGCATTTGAAACGATATTCAGCCAAATCTCGAAGTTGCCATAGGTGCTAAGCGCGCGTTTGAGAGCATACATCATTTCATGCGCGTTATAATTCGAGAATACAAAGCCGTTGCCTTTGCCTTCGTATTTGTCGTACTGGTGAACGGTATCTTTCAAGCCGCCGGTTTCGCGAACAACCGGAGCTGCGCCGTAACGCATTGCGATAAGTTGTCCAATTCCGCACGGCTCATAATTCGACGGCATCAAGAAAATATCAGACGCGCCGTAAATTCTCTGCGCGAGTTCGTTTGAGAAATAAATGTTCGACGAAACTTTTTGCGGGAAACGCCACGCCAAACCTTTAAACCAATCCTCATAAACTTTGTCGCCCGTGCCGAGCAATACAAATTGGAAATTCTCATGCTGCAAAAGTTCATCCATCATTCTGACGACCAAATCAAGCCCCTTTGCGGCAACGAGACGCGTAACCATTGAAACTACCGGAATTTTCCTGTCTTGCGGAAGTCCGAGAATTTCTTGAAGCTTAACTTTGTTATCGCCCTTGCGTTCATACGCGTTGAAGGAATTTGAATTGTCATACTGCACGAACAAATTTTTATCGGTAGCCGGATTGTAAACGTCATAGTCAATGCCGTTGACGATACCGGACAAATCATCTTTGCGCGCGCGGAGCAAGCCGTCAAGGTGTTCGCCAAAATATTCGTACTGAATTTCTTGCGCGTAAGTCTTGCTGACGGTGGAAACGTGATCCGCGTAAATAATGCCGCCCTTCATGAAGTTAACAGCATCGTAAAATTCCAAATCGCCGTTGTTGAAATATTTCCAGTCAAGCCCGAGCACATCGCCCATAACATCTTTTGGGAAAATGCCTTGATACTTCAGATTGTGAATCGTGTACAGCGTCTTGATATTTGCATAGCGTTCGTCGCCCATGTGTTCAAGTTTAAGCAGCACGGGAACAAGTCCGGCGTGCCAATCGTTTGCATTGATAACATCGGGGAAGAAATCAAGCGCGGGCAGGCAGTTCAAAATCGCGCGCGCGAAAAACGAAAATCTTTCCGCGTCGTCGTCATAGCCGTAAAGTCCATCGCGATAAAAATATTCTTCGTTGTCAACAAAATAGAAAGTTACGCCGTCAACTTCGTACTTGTCGATACCGACATATTTACTGCGCCACGAAACCGGAATTTGCCCGTCGTAAACGTGTTCCATAGCATTGCGGTATTCTTCCTTGATTTTGCTGAATTTGGGAATGATAACGCGAACGTCAACGCCCTGCTTTTTGAGAGCTTTGGGAAGTGAGCCCGCAACGTCAGCCAATCCGCCGGTTTTTACAAAAGGATTCGCTTCCGAGGCTACATAAAGAACTTTCATAAATTACCCCTCCATTGTGTAATTCGACAATCAATTAGCGGGCGAACGGCGATTAGGCTCTTCGCCAACTGAAAATTTGCGTGTTTTGCCGGCTTCACGTTTAGCGCGCGAGGCGGCTTTTTGCTCTTCAGTCAATCGGGGACGCCCGCGTTTGCGTTTTAATTTATTTTCTGTGGAATTAGGCAGGCTCATCAGTTTTTTTCAATTTGAGATAAATCGTAGCAAGCGGCGGGACTCTGATTTCAATGGACTGGTCGCGATTGTGCCACGCTACATCCTGCGTCAAAAGGTCGCCTTCATTTTTAACGCCGCTGCCGCCAAATTCTTCAAGATCTGAATTGAAAACTTCGACATAAGCGCCCTTATCCGGCACACCGATTCTGTAACCGACGCGAACTTCCGGCGTGAAATTGCAAACCGCAATGATATAATCGTCCGCGTCTTTCGCCTTGCGGATAAATGAAACGATGCTGTTTTCGTTGTCGTTGCAGTCAATCCACTGGAAGCCGTTCCAATCGAAGTCAACCTGCCAGAAAGCCGGATTATCGCAGTAGAATTTATTCAGCGCCTTAGAATAATTTTGCATTTGAGTATGCTTTTCGTACTGTTCGACCAAGTGCCAATCGAGGCTGTCGTTTTCGTTCCACTCGATAAATTGTCCGTATTCGCCGCCCATGAACAAAAGTTTTTTGCCAGGGTGAGCAATCCAGTAACCGAAGAAACCGCGCAAGCCCGCAAATTTCTGCCAATAATCGCCAGGCATTTTCTCAATCAAGGAGCATTTGCCGTGAACAACTTCGTCGTGTGAAAGCGGCAGAATAAAGTTTTCGCTGAAGGCGTACATAAACGAGAAAGTAACTTTGTCGTGATTCCACTTGCGATAAATCGGGTCGAGGCTGACGTACTTAAGCATATCGTTCATCCAGCCCATATTCCACTTGTAATTGAAACCGAGCCCGCCCATATAAACCGGTTTGGAAATAAGCGGCCAATCTGTGGATTCTTCCGCCATCATTAAGGCGTTAGGGTGATATTTGAAAACAGTTTCGTTGAGTTTTTTAATAAAATCAATCGCCTCAAGGTTGCCGGTATCGCCATATTTATTCGGCGTCCATTCGCCCTCTTCGCGCCCGAAATTCAGATAAAGCATATTGGCGACGCCGTCAATTCTCAAGCCGTCAATGTGGTATTCGTCGAACCAGAAAATTGCGTTGGAAATGAGGAAGCTGTGAACTTCAGTTCTGCCGTAGTCAAAATTAATCGTGCCCCAGCCCTTGTTATTCGCCAACTGCGGATTATCGGATTCATAAAGATTCGTGCCGTCAAATTCGCGCAGACCTTCATTATTTTTGCAGAAGTGACCAGGCACCCAGTCCATGATAATTCCGATACCGTTTTTGTGCGCCGTGTCAATGAGATAGCGGAAATCGTCCGGCTCACCGTAGCGGCTGGTAGCGGCGTAATATCCGGTTGTCTGATAGCCCCAAGAGCCGTCAAACGGGTGTTCGGTGAGCGGCATAAATTCAATATGCGTGTAGTTTAATTTTTTCGCGTAGCTGACAAGTCTGTCTGCCAATTCGCGATAACTGAGATAAACATCGTCAACGTCGCTGTTGCCGCGTCCTTTGCGCTGCCAGGAACCCGCGTGCACTTCGTAAATCAACATCGGGCGGGAATAGGAAGATTCTTTTTGCTTAGCCTCCATCCATTCCTGGTCGCCCCACTTGTAATTTGACATATCATAAAGGCGCGAAGCGGTATGAGGTTTCTTTTCGCAGAAAAAGCCGTACGGGTCAGCTTTCAAAATGTGCGGTCCGCCCCACTGCGGCTCAATCGCGTATTTGTAAGTATCGCCCTGCTTGAGTCCTTCGATAAAAATTTCCCAAGTTTCGCCGTCGCTAAGACGAATCATTTTGTGGACGCGCGTATCCCAATTATTGAAATCGCCAACCACGCTTACCGATTTTGCATTTTTCGCCCAAACAGCGAAACGCACGCCTTTTTTGCCCTCGCGCTCCACAAAGTGCGCTCCGAGCATTTCATATGCGTGAAAATTTGTTCCTTGATGAAATAAATACAAATCATACTCGCCAAGATCGGAAGTTTTCACAAGTTTACGCCTCCTTTGAAATAGGTTTACACTAATTTATTACTGAATTTTGCAAGGCACAATGCCCCAAATTTCGTCTGCGTATTCGTCAATCGTTCTGTCGGAAGAGAATCGCGCAGAATTTGCAATGTTAATCGCCGCAGATTTAAGCCAGCCCCAGCGGTCATTGTAGCGCGCGTAAATTTCGCTGTGTGCGTCGATATATGCGTTGAAATCTTTCAAAATGAAAAATTCGTCGTTACCTTGAATCAGATAATCGCGCAGGGATTGGAAATTGCCATAAGTGCCGTCCGTCAGCCTGTTCACAACCAGTTTGACATTCGGATTGTTATTGTATTCGTTCCAGGCGGAATATTCGCCGGTTTCATAAAAACGCAGAACTTCGCCCGCCTTCAAACCGAAAATTACAATGTTATCGTCGCCGACAGCTTCGCGAATCTCAACGTTAGCGCCGTCGAGCGTTCCGAGCGTAATTGCGCCATTCATCATAAATTTCATATTGCCCGTACCGGACGCCTCTTTGGACGCGGTAGAAATTTGCTCCGAAACGTCAGCCGCCGGATAAACAATTTCGCCAATCGACACGCCGAAATTCTCAATGAAAACAACCTTCAGCTTGCCGTTAATTGACGCGTCATTGTTAATCTTGCTCGCAACCGCCAAAATCAGTCTGATAGTTTCTTTGGCAATGTAATAACCAGGCGCGGCTTTTCCGCCGAAGAAATAAGTTGTCGCGGGCGGATTGTAGCTGGGGTCATTTTTAAGTTTGTCGTACTGCCACATAATATGGAGAATATTCATCAGCTGGCGTTTGTACGAATGAATACGCTTAACTTGAATATCAAAAATTGTATTCGGGTCAACTTTAATATTGTTGTGCTTTTCGACGTATTCAGCAAGAGAAACTTTACGCAAATGTTTAATTTCTTCGAGTTCCGCCAAAACGCGCCGGTCGTCAACAGCCTCATTGAATAAATCAAGCTGCTCAGGGTGTCTGTGCCAAATGCGGCTGCCAATCGTCCTGTCGATAAGATTTGCCAATTCCGGATTCGCGCCCATCAACCAGCGGCGGTGCGTAATTCCATTTGTCTTGTTGTTAAACATTCTGGGCCAATATTCGTAAAAGTCATGCAAAGTTGTGGACTTCAAAATATCGGAGTGAATGCGGGCGACGCCGTTAACCGAATGAGAGCCGACAATCGCCAGACGCGCCATATGCACTTCGCCGTTTTCGATAATCGACATTGCGCGCAGTTTGTCAACATTGCCAGGATAACGCGCCTTGACATATTCGACGTGGCGGCGGTTAATTTCGTCAATAATCATATAAATTCGCGGCAACAGCGCTTTGAACATATCGACCGGCCAACGCTCCAAAGCCTCGGGCATAATTGTATGATTGGTATAAGCCATAGTATTTCTGGTGATAACCCAGGCTTCATTCCATTCAAGTTCGTATTCGTCGACGAGAAGGCGCATAATTTCAGCCACGCACAACGCCGGATGTGTATCGTTAATGTGAATCGCAACTTTTTTGTCAAATTCGCGAATATTGAAACCGGAGCGCACGAAATGACGCACAATACTTTGGACGCCCGCCGAAACTAAGAAATATTCTTGAATAAGGCGCATACGCTTACCTTCGTTCGAGCTATCGTCGGGGTACAAATATTGCGTGATACTTTCGACGAAATTTCGATAATCATTTTTGGCGCGCATTTGTTCATGCGTCAACATTCCATAATCGGAAAAATCGCGGTTGACTTCGGCATTCCAAAGTCTGAGCGTGTTGACAGTTTTATTATGATAGCCAACAATCGGCACGTCATAGGGAACAGCCATAACAATCATAGCATTTTCGTGGACGAGTTTCAGCGAACCGTCGGGCTGTTCTTTCATGTAAGCGTTGCCGTTGAATTTAACGTTGATAGCTTTATCGGGCTTGCGATATTCCCAGGCAAAGCCGTCGCGCAGCCAATTATCCGGAATTTCGACTTGTTGACCTTGAATAATTTTCTGTTCGAAAAGCCCGTACTGATAGCGAATACTGCAGCCGTGACCAGGCAAACGGTGAGCCGCCATTGAGTCGATAAAACACGCGGCAAGACGCCCTAAGCCACCATTGCCCAAACCGGCGTCCGGTTCTTCTTCGATAGCGTCGTCAAGATTGAGATCTAAATCTTCCATGACTTCGCGGAAAGCCTCGTCGATACCCAAATTAATCAAGTTCGACTTTAAAAGCCGCCCCATCAAAAACTCAATCGAGAAATAATAAACCTGTTTCACTTGACGATCCATATAAGCTTTGTTGGTTTTAATCCAGTTTTCGGAAATAATTTGCTTAGCCACAGCCGCGACAGTTTTGTAAATATCGCTCATTGGCAATTCATTAAGGTCGCGTCCAAACATAATATGCGCGGAACTGATAAACCTGTTTTTAAGATTCTCCTTGAGTTTCTCATATTCCTTGCTGACTGCGGCTTTTTTGTCAGTATCTTTCGCCAAGCAAGAACCCTCCTTTAGAAATTTAGTCATTCGCCGCATACGTTGAGGTAGAGAAAGATGCGAGCGATTTTTTAACAACACAGAAAGGGCGAATTTCCAAAGCCGAGTCAATTTATATCTCGACGCTAAAAATCCGCCGCCTCCATTTGTATCAAATTTACTCAGCCAAAATCTTTAACCGAGCCTGTCAAATTGCCAACTTAAATTCTAGCGTTTTTGGTGACAATGTACGGGAAACTCTCAACGCCCTTAAGCCAGCGATTTTTGGTAATCATAACATTTTTGTCGCAGATAACATTTTCGACGCGCGCGCCTTCCGCAACATCGCAGCGCTGCATTAAAATACAATCTTTGACGACAGCGCCTTTGCCGACTTTGACGCCGCGGAAAATTATGCTGTTTTCGACTCTGCCCTGGATTATGCAGCCGTTAGCAACGAGCGAATTTTTGACTTCAGCAGTTTCTTTGTATTGAACGGGAACTTCATCTTTAACTTTGGTGAAAATCGGGCGTTCCTTGTTCATGAAAAGTTCAGTCCAAATTTCCGGATTGAGGCAATCGCGGTTAGCTTTGTAATAAGCTTCCGTAGAATTGATACGTGCGACGTAGCCTTTGTGTTCGTACGCGCTGATTTTCTGTTCGGTGGCGTGGCGCATAATTCCGTCGACGAGGAAGTCTTGACCGCCGCGCTCATAAGTTGAACGAACGATATAGGCGAATGTAGGAACGGGCATAAGGTAAGCGCTGAGGACAGCCTTTTGACCTTTGCGAACGTCTTTGACTTCCGCCAAATCGGTTACGATACCGTTTGTGCTGGTTTCGATAACGACCGTGCGACCAGGCTTATCGTTGTCAACAGTTTTGTAAAGCATGGTAATATCGGCGCCGCTCTTTTTGTGGAAGTCGAGCATTTTCTGGAAGTCGATATTGTAAACGTAGCTGCCGTTGACGAAGAGGACATATTTTTTATCGCTGAGTTCGGCGAAATCGAGATTGGCGTAAATATCTTTCAAATCGCCTTTGCGGGCGTCCGAGCCGGGCAGTGCGGCGGGCAAATAGGTTAAGCCTTCGCGGCGGCGTGCCAAATCCCAATCTTTACCGGAGCGGATATGATCGAGTACTGCGCGAGAATAATCCGGCAACATCAAGCCGACCGAATTGATACCGGAATTAATCATATTTGACAAAGAGAAGTCGACGACGCGATAACGTCCCGCGAACGGCAGAGCCTCTACCGCACGAGTTGCCGCGAGCTCTCTCAAAAGTTCATTACTTTCTTGAAGATTTATAATCCCTACTACTGTTTTCAATGCAGAGCACCTCCTGATTAAGGGAACGAATTTATTCAGATTGAAAATCGATTAAGCGGTGACGATTTCGTTTTCAGCCACGACGAAGATTTCGTTTTCCTTGCCTTCGACTTTGGCGTTGAATTTAACGGTGACGTCCTGCGCGAGAATGGCGTAATTGACATAAGCGCCGTCTTCGATTGTAACGCCGGGGAAAATAACCGAATTGAAAACCTTAGCGCCCTTGCCGATACTTGCGCCGGGGAAAATTACCGAATGTTCAACTTGACCGAGAACCTTTGCGCCTTCGCTAATCATAGATCTCTTAACCGAGCCTTCCGGTCCTACGTAATGAGGCGGCATTGAAGGATTCGACGAATAAATTTTCCAATCGCCATTGAGTTCAAAAGGCGGCGTATCCTGGAGCAAATCCATATTTGCAAGCCACAAAGATTCAATCGTTCCGACATCTTTCCAATAGCCGTCAAACGCGTAGGAGAAAAGGCGCGCGCCGTCGTTTAACATTTTCGGAATTAAATCGTTGCCGAAGTCGTGACTGGAATTTTCGTTAACGCCGTCTTCTTCGAGATATTTTTTGAGGAAAGGTTTGCTGAAAATGTAAATACCCATGGACGCCAAATTGGATTTAGGTTCTTTCGGCTTTTCCTGGAACTCGACAATGCGTCCGGTTTCCTTATCGGTTGCCATAATACCGAAACGCGGCGCTTCTTCCCACGGAACTTCGAAAACGCCGATTGTAACGTCAGCGTTGTTATTTTTGTGGGATTCAAGCATCCAAGCGTAATTCATCGTGTAAATATGGTCGCCGGAAAGAATTAAAACATAGTCGGGGTCAACCAAATCGATAAAGTTCAGATTTTGATAAACCGCGTCAGCCGTGCCGCGATACCAATCGCCGCCTTTTTCGCGTGCATACGGCGGGAGCACGAACAAGCCGCCGCCGGTGCGATCGAGATCCCAGGAAGTGCCGGCGCCGAGGTAGCTGTGAAGTTCGAACGGTTTGTACTGAGTTGCAATTCCAACTTTGGTAATTCCGGAGTTGACGCAATTTGAGAGCGGAAAATCAATAATGCGGTATTTGCCGCCGAACGGAACTGCGGGCTTTGCAACAGTCTTTGTCAAAGCTTTAAGACGGCTGCCCTGACCACCGGCGAGAATCATTCCCAGGCATTCTGTTTTTCTCATGAAAAAAAACCTCCTCTTGGCTAAGAATACCCTTCAACGTACTACAACGCTGATATTACTTCATTTTAAAAAACAATTTCTACGCGCCTTGTAAAAATCCTGCCGAAAATTTCAGAAAAAAGTTTTTTTAATTTGAACAAAAAAATAAACCGCAAAGACTGTTAAGCGGTTAAATTTTTTAATCATCTGTTCGCCAGGCGCAGGACGCCCAATTTTTTTGCGCCGTAGAAAATCGACACCAACATTAGCCCCAAAATAAGAATTGCAAATTTGCCGCTGACTTCGGTTAAAACTATCGCACTCAAGCCCAATATCGCGCTGAATAAATACATCAGAAAAACTGCCTGCCGTTGCGAAAATCCTAAGTTCAAAAGTCTGTGGTGCAAATGTCCTTTGTCCGGTTTGAAAATCGGCTGCCCGCCGCGGTATCTCCGCACTATTGCAAAGGTCGTATCCAGAATTGGCAAGCCCAGCGCCAATATCGGCACTATCAAGGCTATCGTCGTTGTGCTTTTCGTCGCGCCTATTACCGAAATTCCCGCCAGCATAAATCCCAAAAATAAACTTCCGGAGTCGCCCATAAATATTCGCGCAGGATTCGTATTGTAAAATAAAAATCCGAACGCCGCGCCCGCCAATGCCGCCGTTAGTATCGTGATTAGGAAAAAATTTTGCTCCATTGCCACTAAAAAAATTGTTCCCGCCGCGATTAACGACACGCCCGCCGCTAAGCCGTCGAGCCCGTCGATTAAATTCACCGTGTTTGTTATTCCAACCAGCCAGAAAAGCGTTGCCGGCACTGCGAACCATTCCAGATAAATGTAGTCGCCGAAAGGATCTGTGATAAAATCTATTCGCACGTCGAACGCCAGCACAAGTACCGCCGCCGCCACGATTTGCCCCAAAAGTTTGACTTTCGCCGGTAAATTTTTATAGTCGTCGACAATTCCAACCAAAAACATCAAAGTTCCCGAAACGATTAGCCCGATAACTTCAAACAGCATTTCGCCTTGGAATTTTGCCATTATCGCCGTTAAAATTATTGCGCTCATAAAGCCCAGGAAAATTGCCGCGCCGCCTATTCGCGGGACAGGTTTTTTATGAACTTTGCGCGCGTCCGGTTTGTCGACTGCGCCCGTTTTTTTCGCCAATGCTATTACCGCCGGCGTCGAAATGAGTACTACGCCCATTGCTGCGACTAATGCTAATGTCCATTCCGGCATATCACTGACTCCTTTGCCGCAAATTTTTAAAATACGCTCAATTTTACAACAGCCCCTAAAAAATGTAAACTAAAAAATTATTGCTAAACTCCTTGCCAATATTCAATTCTTCAATTAAAATTAAGCCAAAAAAATTTATGCGGAGGCGAATTTGAATGTTGAGTGATATGGAAATTGCGCAAAAGGCCAAGATGAAAAAAATTGCGACGGTTGCCAAAAAACTCGGCTTAGGCGCGAGCGATTTGGAACTGTACGGAAATTACAAGGCGAAAATTTCAAGCGATGTTTGGGAGCGCGTCAAAGGCAAACCGGACGGCAAATTGGTTTTGGTAACGGCGACGAATCCAACGCCCGCCGGTGAAGGCAAAACTACCACTGCAATTGGACTTGCTGACGCCTTCGACCGCATGGGCAGAAATGTTTGTTTAACTCTGCGCGAGCCTTCGCTTGGCCCTTGTTTCGGAATGAAGGGCGGCGCTGCCGGCGGCGGTTACGCTCAAGTTGTGCCGATGGAAGATATAAACCTGCACTTCACGGGCGATATTCACGCCGTTACTACCGCTCATAATTTGCTTGCCGCGATTATCGACAACCATATTTTTCACGGCAACGAATTGAAAATTAAACCAACCAGAATTTTTTGGCGCAGAGTTCTTGACCTCAACGACAGATTTTTGAGAAATGTTGTAATCGGATTGGGCGGTATGAAAAATGGAATTCCGCTCGAAACGCAATTTGATATCAGCGTTGCGTCGGAAATTATGGCGATTCTTTGTATGTCGACAAGTCTCGGCGATTTGAAAGAGCGGCTCGGCAAAATGTTGGTGGCGTTCAGCTATGACAATGAGCCAATTTTCTCAAACGATTTGAAAGTTACGGGCGCACTGGCTTTGTTGTTGAAGGACGCGATTAAACCTAATTTAGTTCAGACGTTGGAGGGCGTGCCTTGCCTAATTCATGGCGGACCTTTCGCGAATATAGCTCACGGCTGCAATTCCTTGATGGCCACGAAATACGCGCTGAAACTTTCGGACGTTGTTGTGACTGAAGCCGGATTCGGCGCTGATTTGGGCGCGGAAAAATTTATCAATATCAAGTGCAGACTCGGCGGGATTAAGCCCAGCGCGGTTGTGATTGTGGCGTCGGTTAAGGCGATGAAATTTCACGGCGGCGTTAAGAAAGAAGATCTGAGCGAGCCGAATGTTAAAGCCGTCCAAAGGGGCGTTGCCAATCTTGAAAAACATATCGAGAATATGCAAAGTTTTGGCGTGCCGGTTGTGGTTGCCGTCAACAATTTCCCGCAGGATACGCCGGAAGAAGTTCAAGTTATCGCCGACCTCTGCGCGAAGAAAAAGGTTAGATTTGCGCGCTCAAATGTTCACGCCGAAGGCAGCGTTGGCGGTATCGAACTTGCTAAGGCGGTTGAAGCCGCGTTCAATGAGCCGGTTGATTTGAAATTCACTTATCCGCTCGACGTCGGCGTCAAAGAAAAAATTCAAACTATCGCCACGAAAATTTACGGCGCTGAAAAAGTCAAATACACGCCTAAGGCGCTCAATCAGATTAAAGACACCGAGCGGCTCGGATTCGGGAATTTGCCGATTTGTATGGCGAAGACGCAATACTCTTTGACGGACAACGCGAAAAAATTGGGGCGTCCCGAAAAATTCAAAATCCACGTGCAGGAAGTCAGAATTTCCGCGGCGGGTTTCCTTGTAGTGATTTTGGGCGATATTTTGACGATGCCTGGTTTGCCGAAAGTTCCTGCCGCTGAAAATATCGACATTACCCCCGAAGGCGTTATCAGCGGGCTGTTCTGATTGGAGAAAATTTTTATGTCAATTATCGTCAAGCCGTATTCGCCGGAAAATATTAAACCCGCAATCGACATTTGGAATGAAATTGTTCGCGCAGGCGTTGCTTTTCCGCAGGAAGAGGAACTTAACGAAATTACCGGCGACGAATTTTTTAAATCGCAGTCCTTCACCGGCTTAGCTGTCGACGAAGACACCGGCGAAATTTTGGCGCTGTACATTCTTCACCCAAATAATGTAGGGCGCTGCGGGCACATTTCAAATGCAAGTTACGCCGTGCGTGCGGATTTGCGCGGGCGTCATATCGGCGAATTGATTGTTAAACATTGCATTGACAAGGCGCGGGAAATTGGATTCAAGATTTTGCAATTCAACGCGGTGGTTGCCACGAATATTCACGCGCGCCATTTGTACAAGCGACTGGGTTTCACGGAGTTAGGTACAATTCCTGGCGGTTTTCGTATGCCGGACGGGAATTTTGCTGATATTGTTCCACAATTTATTACACTTTAGGGAGGTTGTCCTTGTGAAAAAATTTTCAGTGTTAGTGGCGCTGTTTTGTATGATGATAGCGTCAACGGCTTTTGCCCGCACAGTCAACGAAGAGCGCGCCCGAATTGACGAAGTGCACGCTCAAGCTATGGATCGTTTTTACGACAAAAAACCCAACCTTATCAGTGAGGCTCAAAGCGCCTATGGTTACGCAACTTTGAGCAGTTCGCGCGTATTTTTCTTCGGACGCGGGCGCGGTGTTGCCATTAACAACGAAACCGGCGAAAAAGTTTACCTCAAACAAAACGAAATTGACATTCTCGGACTCGGGCTCGGACTTTTCGGTTGCATTGAATACGATTTGCTGTTGACTTTCGAAGACGAAGACGCCTGGGACAGATTTATGACCGGCAAAACGAAATCCTCATTCACGACGGTTGCGGTGGCTTCCGGCAATAACAAACCGAGCGGCAGCGGCAGCGAAAAACTTACGGCGCGCGGCGTCAAAGCTTATATGCTTACCAAAAAAGGCTTAGAGGCGTCAATCAGCTGGGGCGCGATTAAAATTTACGCTCCCAAAAAATTGAACGGCTACAGATAATTTATAATTTTTCCCACAAATAAAAAATCCCGTGACCAAATTTCGGCTGCGGGAAATTTTTTTTGCCAATATGAAATTGCGCTTAGATTTTGAATTTCGAAATGACGTCCTGCATTTGCTGAGCCATAACGGCAAGTGAACGGCTCGCGTCGGCAATTTCGTGCATGGTGGCGGATTGTTCTTCGCCCGACGCCGAAACCGTTTCAGATTCTTTCGCAACTTCGCGGCTCTTTTCGTTAATGCGGTCAACCGAATGGATTATGACATCGGTACTCTTCGCCAATTCGACAACCAGCCCGTCCATTTTATCTGAACTGGTTGAAACGGCGGTAACTTTCTTCATAATCTCGCCAAAAGTTTTGCCCGCCTCGTCCACAGCGTCCGCGCCGGTTTTAACATTAGATACGCCCTGCTGCATGGACTTAACCGCATCTTGAGATTTTTCTTGAATAGAGCCAATCAGCGTGGAAATTTCTTTAGCGGAACTTTGAGATTGCTCTGCTAATTTACGAACTTCATCAGCAACGACAGCAAAGCCGCGCCCGTGTTCACCGGCTCTTGCCGCCTCAATCGCCGCATTGAGCGCCAAAAGATTCGTCTGATCGGCAATGGCAACGATAGCGTCAACAATCTTGCCGATTTTTTCGGATTCTTCGCCGAGCTGCGCGATAACTTCAGCGGAAGAATTAACGGAAGTCTCAATCGTCGACATTTGGTCAATCGCATTTTTGACGGCAGAAACGCCCTTTTCGGCGGCGGTGCTGGTTTCGCCAATTTCGCGCGAAGAATCGTGCAAAGTATCAGCAAAAACGCTCATATGAGTTTTCAGTTCGCCGGCTTTAGCGGTGGCGTTTTCAACTTCGGTGAATTGCTCGGTGCACGCGCCCGCAACATTTACAATCGATTCGGCAACTTGATTAATCGCAGTCGTCGATTGGTCGGCGCTGGCTGTCAATTGCTCCGACGCCGCGGCAACCTGTTCGGCGGACGTTATGACTTTGTTAATCATACTTCGGACATTTTCGCGCAGCTGCGAAACGGCACGTGCCATAACGCCTAATTCGTCCGTGCGGGTAACGTCGTTTTCTTCCGGTTGATTAGTCATGCGAAAATCGCCTTGCCCCAAAATTCCCAAAGCTGAAGTCAAATTGCGAATCGGCACAATCAGATAATTTGCAAAGGCATTCGCGGCAAAAATAATCACGGCTTCCAAAATCACGCTGACAATCGTCATTTTCATAACGATGCTCTTCAAATTTTCGTCTGAGCGCGCCTTCATTTCGGCAACGCGATTATCGATATAATCAACCCAAACGCCCGTACCGATAACCCACTGATACGGCTCAAATGCGGCAGTATAATTTATTTTCGGCAAAAGTTCAGTTTCATTCGGCTTAGCGAACATTAAATCGGTAAAGCCGCCGTCGGGTTTCCTGCCGTTTTCAATCATTTCGCGAATAAATTGTTTACCGGTCGGATCTGTTAAATCAATACGAGATTTGCCTTCGCTGTCTCTGCCCAATAAAACTACGTTAATGCCTTCGTAGGTATCAATCCAGAAATAACCGCCGTCGCCTTCGTAGCGCATATCACGCACCAAATCAGCGGCGGCTTTTCTTGCGGCTGCTTCTGTCAAAAGTCCGGATTGTTGATGCCTGTAAACTTCTTGAATGGCGCTTATCGCGGTTT
This sequence comes from uncultured Selenomonadaceae bacterium, assembly GCA_905235685.1. Classification (GTDB taxonomy): domain Bacteria; phylum Bacillota; class Negativicutes; order Selenomonadales; family Selenomonadaceae; genus Quinella. The sequence continues at coordinate 17,489 of CAJOMO010000010.1, read as the reverse complement.
TAGTTTGATTTTTCAATTCGCGTTGCACGTCATTTGTCAGCATTTCGCGAAACGCTTTAATTTCCTGTTCATTGTTACTTATGATATCGAAAGTGAAGACCGTACCCACGACAAACATTGTAACCAGCGACGCAATTACCATCATTAGCATAAATTGCGTCTTCATTGAAGACTGAGATTTTTCCAACAGAATCTCCCCCTACACGCTTAATATTTAGAAAAAAATTCGCGTTGCTGTTGAAAGTTCCTGCCGATTTATTTTAAAAATTTCTGATACGTTGAATTTCGCCGGATAAATTTTTTTGCAATTTAATTTCCAATTCGGCTAAATTTTTCGCGTCAAAAGTGTAGCTTACGTACGGCACGAGTTTAATGCGCGATTCGCCGCTGTAACCGCCGGTGTAAAAATTGTAAAAAATCGTGAAGTCGCTCTGATTCGCAAAATCGCTGTAATTCAAAATAATGTACGAGCCGTTGGTGATTTTCACGGGCTTATCGGGCGCGATGAAAAGTTCGAAACCGTCAAGATTTTTGGGCAGATTTTTCGCGAAAGTCCAATCGCCGAGATTTTGACTGCCGATAAACAAATCGGTTTTGGTATCGACGGGCGCGTTGAGTTTTTGAATGGTGGCGTCAAGTTTCGCGTCGAGATTTTCAATGAAGCGCTGAAAGTTTCGCGTGAAAAAATTTGTCAAGCAAAATTCCGTCAAGCCGATTTTTACGCGAATTTTATATTCGGCGGTTTCTTCGTGGAAATAAACAATCAAAGCGCGGTGAGCCGTTTCGTTCGCGCAGGTGAAATAAATAAATTTATCGCCGTCCGCCGCAAAAATTTTCGTCAAAGCACAGCCGCGAATTTCGGCGGGCAGTTTGTCAAAAAAATCTGTGGTTGCAATTTCGGCGGTGAGCCTGTCTTTGGTTTCAGCCTTCATAAAATCAGTCCTTAAAAATTTTTCGGAAATTATAACACAAATATGAAAATCTGCGCGAAAGGTTAAAGCAACATTAAATTCGCATTGCGCCTTGTAAAATCAGTAAAAGCGCGGTATAATTCGCCACAAAGTTTCTTAACTTTAGTTTTAGTGAAAGGAGGGTAGCTTTATCCGTAGTTAAGTTGTTTAAGGGGGTGAAATGGTCTTGAAAAAATTTTTTCTGATGACGGCGCTGATTTTGACAATATTTTTTGGAAAAGTTTCAGCGCAGGAAGTGACGGTTGTTGGAATGGGGCTCGACAGGGATTCAGCCATTCGCAACGCCGCTCAAATTGCCGTGGAACAAGTCGTTGGGGTTTACATTGACTCCAGGACGCTCATGGAAGATTTGAAGATTCAGTTGGACGAAGTTTACAAAAAATCTCAAGGTTTCGTCAAGGGAATAAAAATTTTGAGCGAAGGCAAGATTGATTCTTCCGTCTACAAAGTGCAGGCGCGAATTGACGTCGATACCAGCCCGAACGGTAAACTCATTGACGAGCTGACGATGATTTTGCAGCTGAACGATCCTCGAATTGCCGTGGTGGTTTTCAACATTTCAGATAATCAAACAAATGTGCGCGACGTTTTTGCTGAAGGCGCTTTGTCCGACAAACTTTTGAGCCTGGGTTTCAATCACGTTGTGGAAGCCGAAGTTGGCGACGGTGGGAAAATTTCCAACACGAACGCCGATTATCTTGTCGTTGGCAAATATAACAGCCTTGCCGAAGAAGTTCACGTGCCAGATTTCAGCAATAAGCAGCCAAATTCCGCCGACGTGGATACCGGCTTGAAAAATGTTCAAGTGAATTTGAATTTAACTGTGCTGAAAAATGACACCGGCGAAAAGATCGGTACTTTTTCTGTTATGACAAATATTCTTCACGGCGATGACAAACAAGGTACTCAATTCGCCGTCGCGCAGGTTTCCGCTCAAGCCGCCGAAAAACTTGCCGACACTTTTAAAAAGTTCAGCTCTCAACCTGTGCAAGGGCTTACCTTTACAATCAGCGCGAATAACGAGGAAAATCTTAACCGGTGCATTGAAGAAATTCGGGAGCTCGGCATGGTTAACGGCGTTTACATTCGCGAAATAACCGGTAATGAGGCGGTGCTGACTGTGGATTCTGCGCAGAAACCGCACGCAATTTTTACGGCGCTGAAGGCTCGTACGAAACTTAAAATTTCTATTGAAAATATGAGCGCTAACAGTTGCAAATTGAACATCGAATGACGGGGGCGAAATTACAATGCGAAAAATTTTTTTGTTAAGTTTAGCGGCGTTTTTTCTTATCGGAGTAAGTTCCGCGCTGGCAGAGCCGATAATCGAAGAGGGCTTGAAACACTCGCCGAATGTTTCAGTTTTGCCATTTAAAGACAAATCTTCGATACCAAACGAAATCAGTAATAAAGTTGCGTTAAGGGACGCCGCGATTGTATCAGATTTTTTGTTACTGCGTCTTTGGCACACCGGCAGATTCGGAATGTTTGACCGTGAAGATTTTCAAGACGCGTTAAACGAAATCAAACTTCAAAATAGCGGTCTGACGAGCGACGAAGCGCGAGCTATGGTCGGCAAAATTAAAAACGTACAATACATCGTTAAAGGCAACGTTACAAATATCAGCTCCAAAAACACGCCGGTGAATATGGCAAAAATTGCCGGTGTCAATAAACAAACCGTTACCGCAACTATTTCTGTGCGTTTTGTCAACATTGAAACCGGTGAAATGGTGCTGATGGCTGAAGGCTGGGGCGAATCTTCGCGCGGCTCTGCCGAATTAGATATAAACCCAAAATTTTATGAAACGCCGGATATGTACAAAATTTCTATTGGCAGTAGTGAAGTAAATCAAATTCAGGTGCGAAATGCGCTATACAAAGCCGTGATTGACGCCGTCAAGGAAATTGAAGCGCTGCTCGACGGCTCGACCAAGCAGAGGAAGGTTTAAGCTATGACTGCGAAAATTTTAATGCTGGCGTTGCTGTTCGGTATGTTTAATTTTAATGTGGTTAGTGCTGAACAGGCGGCGGCTGCTGAATATCGGCGAATTTTCCGCTCCGGCAATTTTTATGTTGAATTTCGCGACAAATGGGGTACGCGGATTTTAGCCGGTAAAAATGGCATGCGCGTCGAAAGAATGCGCTACGACGCCGAGAGCGGTTCAATCGCCTGGTTTAATCCTTTGGGCGCAATTTTTGTTGGCGAAGATAAAAATCCCGAAGTCCTTTATCGCGACGGAAAATTTTATCAATTCCTCGAAAAGAAAAAGGCGCTGGTTTGCGAAGCCGATAAAATCAACCACGAAAATTTAAATCCGCGCGACGGCTGGAACACAATTTCGCAGAGATTGGCGCTGCCGGACGAATTGGCGGTTTTCTATTGGGAAGATACTTTTCGCTGGAAAACGCCCGCGATTGACGCGCCGGTTTTTCAAGAATCCACTAAGAAAAAAGTTGACGGCAGAGATTATGACTGCGACCGTTACGTCTGCGAGATAAAAAATTTGGCGGGCGGCGACACTGCCTCTTTGGTTTACGAAATGTTTTACAAGGACGGCAAACTTTTTCGCGCAGAAAGTTACCTTGTGCGGGGCGGAAAAACTTATCCGCTGAACGTTTTGAAGGTGCAGAAAATCCAATCCGAAATTCCCGCGGACACTTTTAAAATCGAAAAAAATACTGAGCTTTACGCAGCAGGCATGGGCGACATAAACGACCTTTTGGAGATACCGGTAAAAATCGGCACAATGGAGGCTGAAACGTTATGAAGAAATTTTTAATCGCCGTCCTGCTGATTTTTTTATCTACGGCGGAAGTTTCGGCGGCGAAAATTGACCTTTACCGCGAAATCTTGTTGCGAAATTCCTATACCATCCGCTACGAAAATTTGACGCCCCCGCCGCGCGTTACCAACCGCGATAGAGTTGAACTTTACGGCAAAAGCGGCTTAGCCTCCGCAGAAAATGATTACTTGACCTACAAACCTCAAAGCGGAGTGGTTGTGGCTGACGGGCAAACTCGCTACGAAGAAATTGGCGACGAAGATTTTAAACTTTGTCGGTTTTCGAAGGACGGCGAGGATTTTGTTTTTAGCAAGTACAAGAAAAAAAATCGCTGGGAATATTTTGGTACGCGGAAAAATCGTGTTGCTGCCAATGAGAAAAATTATCTGGCTGAAATTATCGAGGGCAAAAGTTACGGCGACGCCGATATGTCCCGCTTGCTGAATGCCATTTTGCCCAACAGCGAAAAGAGCGCCCAAAGTTCCGGTTATCGATTTATCGCGCAGGGCAAACTTGCCAACGGGCTTTTTTACGAAGATTATCGCTCGGACGATAACGGCGAGACTGAAGTTGTGCGATATTATTTTTCCGGAAATAATTTGGTGAAAATCGCCGCCGCCTCTTATCACAAAGACAGCAGCGGGAAAATCGACGGGCGCAAATGCATTATCAAAATCCAGGAATTTTCTTCGACGCCGGATAAATCTCTGTTGAAATTGCCGGAGGGTGTTAAGGATGAAACTAAACGCAAGAAACATTAAAGCGCTGTTGATTTTGACTTTCGCGGTGATTTGGTTAATTCCTGCAACGACGACTGCGCGAGAAAAGCCTACCTGCGTATTCTTAAAATTCACCGACGACACGCGCTACGACCAACTGAATACCGCGGGAAAAATCTCGGAGATGGTTGCGCTTAGGATGTACGCCGCAAAAGATCGTTTCAGATTTCCAACCAAAGACATTGTTGACGCGAATTTGGAGGCGAGGTTGTACGACGAAAAAGTTGACGAGCTGACGCGATTTGATTCGGCGATAAACAGCGGCGATTACAATAAATTTTTCGAAGGCGACGGTTTCAACGAAAAAAAAGCGCAGTCGATAGTCACCGCGCAGGTCGGGCAATATATCACGCCGGAAATTACCGCGGAAATCGGCAAAATCCATGGCAACGCCGAATATCTGATTCAAGGCACAATTATAAATTTGGGCACGGGCAGCTGGCTCAGCGAAGATTTAGAATTTGTCTCCGGCGCAATAAGTAATGTTGCTAAAGTGGCGAGTTCCCAAGCGTCAAATTTGTTTGGAAAATCTTTGAGCGCGTTGAAATTTCTTGGTGAAATGGGCGAAGTCAGCGTGACGATTAAAGGTATCGGTGTTCAATGCGACGTTCGCGTGATTAAGGCGTCGACTGGCGAAGTTGTTTGGAGCAAGCGCGTTGTCGGCAAAGGGCAAAGTAAATTCCTTGAAATTGCGTCAATCAAATTTGGGCATGAAAAACTGTCCGATTCGTTGTACACAAAGGCGCTGAATGATGCGGCTGATAAAATTGTCAAGGCAATGATTGCCGATATGGACGCTAATAAACTTTTTTTGAAATGAGGGCTGAAAATGATGAAACGTATCTGCGCGATGATTTTTTGTTTGGCGATTTTCGCGAATATTTGTGAGGCGGCGGAAAATAACAAGCCGCGCGTGGCGGTAATGGATTTGGGCGTTTATGGTTCGCAGCCTAGCAATGCTGGATTGATAGCCTCCGAATTTCTTATGAAGGCGTTATTTGACACGGGAAGATTTGATTTAATCGATTGGGAAAACGCCAACGAAATTTCTGAAGAAAAATTACTGACAACGGGGCTGATTCCGCTTAGCGTCGCCCGCAGAATTGCCGAAATTATCAAAGTCGATTATCTGATTTACGGCAATATGAGCGGCGTCAACAGTCAAGATTTGACTTTTGAAATTGCGGGCAACGGCGGGCATATTCGCTCTGTAAAATGTTCTATGATTGTTCGAGTAATGGACGTTAAAGCCGGCGAAGATATTATTTACGCTCAGGGCGAAGGCGTGTCCAAAACCTCTGAACTCAAGGCAAATACTAAGGGTTTGAAGATGAGCATTGGCGGCAAAGAAGTCCCTACCATTTGCGTTAGAAATTCTGTTTCAAAGGCTTCACGCGACGCGGTCGATAAAATCGTTGCTGATTTTTTCAATGAGCCGCCGACGAAGAAATGAATCTTTAAGGAGGTGGTGCCTATGATTGTATTTTTTGAGGAAGTTTGATTTATATTTGAAGGGAGGATTTTAAAATGTTCGACAAAGCCAAAAAATTTATTGTTTTCACGGTTGTATTGGCAGTTGCCGTTATTTTTAGCGGCATTAATCGAGCAGAAGCTGTAAGTATGCACATTCCCGAGGGCGCGAGCATCAGAAACACTGTCAACATTCTAAACCTTGCTAAGAAGACTGACGGCTTTATTGAAGGCACGCGCTATAACGGTAGTGGTGAATGTCGTGGTTTTGCCAACAAAGTTTATCAGCGGCTTTTCGGGCTCACTATTTCCGGCTACACCAATAACAATTACGGCGTAGAGAATTATAGTGGCTCACGTGTTGTTGGACAGCTTTTTGATTTTAGTTCGAATGACGCTGAAGCTGTAAAAAATTTATTCTGGAATGTGAAGCCAGGCGCGATTGTTCAAATGGGGCGGCGTTACAAATTAAACAGTAAAGGTAATGCTCCAAAACCTCACACGGCGATTTTCTTTTACGCGGCAAATGACGGCAGCGGTTGTACTTTCTACGAGGCAAACGCGGACGGTAGAAATACCATTCAAGTAAATAATTATACTTGGGCGCAATTAGCCGACAGAAACAAAGGTTTCACGGTATACGAGCCGATTAATTATCCAAATTGATGAGGGGGTTTTTTAAATGTTGAAGAGAAAAATTTTAGCCGCAATGGCGTTCGTTTTCACGCTGATTTTCGCGGTAACGGCAATGGCGGATTATCAGCGTTACGCGGACAATACAGTTCCTGCGTATCGCGACGAGGCTTTGACGAATCGCACGGGCAATGAGCGAGTTGACCGCGGCGATTTGGTAACTGTTCACCAGGAAACCAGCCGCGCCTATGAAGTTACCTATCCGACGCCCTCCGGTCCAAAACGTCGTTGGGTTTCTAAGAGCATTTTCAACGATTCAAATGACGTTCGTCAAAAGTTGCTCAACGCTGTTTTTGGACGTTCGGGCGGAAGAATTTCTTGTGATTTTGACAGCTATGTAAATACACCTGGACGCCACGAGGGTATCGATATGGTTTTGTCAAACGGCGCTGAAATACACGCGATAGCTTCCGGTGTCGTGACCAAAGCCGGCGGCGACAGAATCAACACCGTTGCAATTTACGATTCCGCCAATAACAAAACTGTAGTGTATTTGCACATGGGCTCTATTCGTGTTCAGGAAGGGCAAACCGTCAGCAGAGGCACTGTAATTGGTACTCAAGGTAGCGTTGGCGCATCTTCTTCGCACATTCATCTTGAGGTACGTGACGGACAACGCAGAGCTGCTGCCAAAAGTGTAAACGACCCAACACTTGACAACAGCAATCCGTATCCTTATTTGGAACGCATATTGTAAGACTTTCGTTTATTTAAATTCGGAGGTGATGCCTATGGCGTAAACCCTTTTCAAATTTGATTTTTATTAATCGAGGAGGATTGATTTCAAATGTTGAAGAGAAAAATTTTAGCCGCAATGGCGTTCGTCTTCACTATGATTTTTGCCGTAACAGCGATGGCGGATTATCAGCGTTACGCGGACAATACAGTTCCTGCGTATCGCGACGAGGCTTTAACAAATCGAACGGGCAATGAACGAGTTGACCGCGGCGATTTGGTAACTGTTCACCAGGAAACCAGCCGCGCCTTTGAAGTTACCTATCCGACGCCTTCCGGTCCAAAACGTCGTTGGGTTTCCAAAGATATTTTCAACGGCTCTAATGATGGAAACTCCAAATTGCAGGAGCTCATAAATCGTTGGAATGGCAGAACGTGGACTAACGGCTATTCGCGCAGTGGCAATGCGGAGAAATATCTCAATTCCAGTGCCATTCAGTGCAAAGAATTTGCCGCGTACATTTTCAATATCCTGTACGATACCGGCTACATCGGTAGCGGCAGCACCTCTTCAAATTACTACAATTGGCGGCTGAATAATACTCCTGCGCGAGTGTATCAAGTTGCGGAAGTTTCGCAGACAAATAATCGCGACCAAGCCAGAGAGGCTTTTAGAAATTTATTTGCACAAGCTCAGCCTGGCGATTTCATACAAATCAAACGCGGCAGTGGCGGCGCTCATTCGGCTATATTCGTTAGCCGCACCGATAACGGTGTGCAGTGGCTTGACGCCAATGCTGACGGCGCTAATTCGATAAGACTGCAAAATTATTCTTATGACGATTTAGTAAAAACAACCAGCCGCGGCTATCAATGGAATGTGGCTATGTCGCTGTACAGAGCCAGATAACGGGTGAAGATTATGGAAAGTTTTAAATTCAAAAAAATCATTGCGGCGGTGGCAGTCGGCAGCGCGGTTATTTTCGGCGGAAATATTTTTGAAAATCCGGCGATTGCGGCGGGCACTGAAGTCAATGTTAACGTCAAAGTCAAAGGCGAGGTTAATTGGAACAGAGGCTCTGAATCTGACATTACAGCCGTCGGAATAAGTTTGAAAGATCCGCGCGGAATGGCAATGGCGCGTGAAGCGGCAATTATGGCGGCGCAGAGAAATTTACTCGGCACTGTTCAAGGAATGCAAATCGACTCCGATACCACAATGCGAGATCTTCAAATTGAGAGCGATGTTGTTCACAGAAAAATTTCCGGAATAATCCGCGGCGCTCAAATTGTCGAAGAATATCCAACGGACGACGGCGGCTATTACGTAAAAATACGCGTCCCGATTTACGGCACGGGCAGCATTGCCTCCGCCATAGTTCCGGAAATTTCGCCGGAAAATAGAACGCCCTTTGAAACTGTCGACAAACCCACAATCAAGCCCGCTGAAATTCGCCAAATCCAAAGTGAAAATTACAGCGGCGTTGTGGTTGACGCGTCCGGTTTGGGACTTCAACCAACTTTTTCGCCCGTGATTTTCGATACGAACGGGCGCGCGATTTACGGCGTTGAAAATCTTGACCCCGATAAAATTGTCGAGAGCGGAATGGTGAGCTACAGCTATTCTGTGGACGACGAAATTGCCACGGAACGCGCCGGCACAAATCCGCTGATTGTTAAAGCCGTTAAAGTCAACGACGCCGAGACTTCCGCCAACAAAGTTAACGTGGTTATTTCGGTGGAAGACGCGGATAAAATTCTTTTGGCGAATGAAAAATCCCATATGCTGGAAAATTGCGCCGTCGTTTTTGTCCGTTAAATTTTAGGAGGCTTTACAGTATATCTCAGCAAGAAAAAAATTGGTAAAATTTTGGCGCATTGTTCCTTGAGTGTGGTTTTAATCGGAATTACAAACACCTCGAACGCAGAAGAATTAGTACCCGAAAATTCCTCTCAAAATACTGTCATAGTAACAAATGATTCTTACCAAATCAATGAGGATTTTCCAAAAAGTTACAGTGGAACTTTTGAGCGGATTTTTGGCGGAGGCGGACCTTGGAATTCATTTTCCTTAGCTGACTCCTCGAATAATACCGTTAATTTTTTTGGAGGTACAATTACCGATATCATAAGAGGCGGCTACACATACAAGGGCATTTCCATAGGAAATAGGGTGAACATTTACGGCGGAGATATCAATATCATTTATGGCGGCGATTCTCACGGCGGAAACGTTCAATATAACGTCGTGACGGTTAACGGCGGTAATATAAAAACCGTGATTGGCGGGATGTCATATGCTGGCAACAGTGAACTTGGCTCCGGTGTTGTGGTTCAAAATAATCAAGTGGTAATTAATTCCGGAACAATCACTGATAACATTTCCGGCGCCCGAACTAATTGGGGAAGAGCTGAAAATAATATTGTAACGATAAATGGCGGAACAATTTCCGGCAGCATTCACGGAGGCTGGGCTGAAAATAACACCGCCGCCAATAACGTTATCAATATTTATGGCAAACCGGATTTGAGTGATGCAACTTTGTACGCCGGAAGGGGAATTTCTGTTTCCGGCAATGTGCTGAATATTTACACCTCCGGAATCACGGCAAAACAAATTCACGGCTTTGCAAATTTAAATTTTTATCTGCCGAGTGATTTTAATCCCGCTAACGGCGATGTGGCGTTGACCTTGACTGACGGACAAACAGATTTAAGTCAAACAAATTTAAATATGGATTTGGCGGCAAGCGGTGCGGCAAATATTACAGCCGGACAACAAATTATTTTGCTGCACAATGGAAATGGTATCACGCTTGGCGATTCCGGCAGCTCCGCTGATTTAATCAATGACGGAACGCTCGCTAAAGGTATCTCGGTTGATTATAATATCGCTAATCTTGGTTTGAGCGAAGATGGCAATTCTTACATTGCAACCCTCGGCGAGCTTGTTTCAAACGAACTGAATAAGCAAACAGATATTCTTACCAGCGGCGCAATTGACAGCGCAGGGCTTTTGGACAGCGGCACTGAACGGATTTATGAGTGGTTGCCGCCCGAAGATGTTAACAGCATGCCGACCACAGAATTTAGCCCGTTCGTCGGATTGGGCGGCAGTGTCTTTAAAGTTAAAACCGCGGACGGGCAAAAACTTAAAAGCAAAAACGGCGGACTCGATTTTGGCGTAGCTCGGAAATTGGATAATCGCCACGGCTATTTTATTTTCGGACCAATCACCGATTACGGGCAAGATTATTACGAAAGTCATTTGACGTATCAGACGAGCGACGGCGCGAAAAATACTGACGGCGCGGGAAATTCGCGTTATTTCACGGCGGGAATGATTGGGCGGCTTGTCAACAGTAAGGGTATGTATTACGAAGGCAGTTTTCGCGCAGGGCGAATCCACACGAGTTTTTCGAGCGATAATTTCTTGGTACACAGCACCCCAACGCACGCCGATTATTCTGCTTCGATGCCTTGTTACGCCGGACATGTGCGCGTCGGTTGGAAAAATACAATTGGCGGTTCGAGCAAGCTTGATGTTTACGGAATTTATTCTTTGAACAAAGTAAACGGCTTTACAACGCGGCTGTCGACCGGCGAAGATTACAAATTCAGCTCGGTAAGTAGCGGCAGGATGCGTATTGGCACGCGCTTAACTCGTGAATACCGCGATAATATTTGGTATTCGGGGCTGGCTTGGGTTCAAGAATTTACCGGCGAAACTCGCGGCGAATATATGGGCATGTCCACCAACAAAGCCGACCTCAAGGGAACCAGCGGCTTAATCGAATTAGGCTGGCGCAGAAATACTTCAAATACTTCTCACACAATGCTTGACACTTCAATAATTGGCTGGGTTGGTCATCAAAAAGGCGTGACATTTGCGGCAAAATACAAGAGCGAATTTTAATTGAGCCGAATCTTTTTCAATGATTGTGATTTGCCCCTTTCAACAAAAAAAATCCTGTAGTATAATTGCCGCAGGATTTTTTTATTGGAGGTTTGATTTATGAAAGTTGCAATTTTTTTGGCGAATGGATTTGAGGAGGGCGAGGCGCTCTTCACAATGGATATAATTCGTCGCGCAGGTATCGAAGTGGATTCTTATTCGCTGGCAGATGAATTTGTTACCAGCAGCCGGAAAATCACCGTTAAGGCGGATAAAATTTTGGGCGATAACGATTTGGCGGATTATGATATGGTGATTCTGCCTGGCGGTCAACCCGGTTCGACGACTCTTTCAAAGGACGAACGCGTTTTGAAAATCGTCCGCGACTTTATGAGCAAGAATAAATTTGTGGCCGCGATTTGCGCCGCGCCGATGGTTTTAAAAGCCGCCGGTGTCAGCGTGGGCAGAACTTTGACTTCGTACCCTGGCGCGAATTTTACCGAAATGTTCAGCGATGCAAATTACGTTGAAGATAAACTTGTTGTGCAGGACGGAAATTTAATCACCAGCCGCGCCGCCGCCACCTGTTTGCCTTTCGCGTACAAAATCATTGACGTACTCGGCGGAGATTCTGAGCCGATAAAAAAATCTATGCTCTACGATAAACTTTTAGCCGAAAAATAATCTTTAACGAAAACTACATCCTGACCGCGAAGTTCAAATGAATTTTGCGGCTTTTAATTTTGAGATTCCTTGATTTCTTCAGCGTATTTCCTAACTTTGAACGGAATTCGAGCGGCTTTGTTATTCGCCGTGCATTTATCAGAAAAATAATCTTTAACGAAAACTAAATCCTGGTCGCGAAGTTCAAACGAATTTTGCGGCTTTTAATTTTACATTGGTGGAGGTCCGCCCATACCGCCGCGTCTTCCGCCGCCGCTTTGATTCGTGGTAGATTTTTTCTCCGCCGCTTGATACGTAATTGAAACGTCGTCGCCAACATCCAGCTCATTGGTTGTAACTTCAACAAATTCTTCGCCGTACAAGCCAATCGTCACGTAAACTTTTTCTGCCACGTCATGATTTTTCGCGTCTTTGGTAATTTTTTCTACATATGAGCCTTTGCCGTCGGTTTTAATCGCCTCGATCGGCACGCACAGCGCATTTTCGACTCTGCCAACCGTGATATCCAATCGCGCAGTCATTGCCGGTAAAAGTAAATTTTTCGGGTCGGGCGCATTAAACGTCACGTAATAATAGATAACCGAATTTGAAGAACTTGACGAACTCGAAGACGAACTGCTGACGTCCCACGAATTATTTGTATCGGTCTGCGAAATTTTGTTGACAATGGCTAAAAATTTTTCGTCCGGATAAGCGTCAACGGTAAACAGTGCATTTTCGCCAACTCTGACGCTGCCAATATCGGTTTCGTCCACTTTCGCCTTGACAAGTTTTTCGCTCAAATCGGCAATGCGCAAAATAACCGTCGGGTTGCTGTTGCCTTGAACAGCCATAGTTCCGGCGGTAAGCGGCTCGCCCACAACAATTCCGTCCATTGGCGCGGTTATGACTGTTTGATTAACATCGTCTTCGGCAAGTTCAAGTTCGGATTTGGCGCGGTCGTAATTATATTGCGCGTCTTCAAGTTCCTCGCGGGATTTTGCGCCGATATTGTAAAGCCGCCGCGTCCGTTCCAATTTTTGTAAAGTATTTGTCAAAGCGAATTTTGCTTGATCGCGCCTTGCCTCATAATCTTTGCCGTCCAAAATCGCCACGATTTGACCGGCGCGTACCTGCTGATTTTCTTCGACAAGTACCTCTTTGATTCGCGCAGTGATTTTGCTGGAAACTTCGACACTCTCGCGCGGTTGCACAGTTCCCGTCGCCGAAACGGTTTTTGTCAAATCCATGCGAATGACTTTCGCCGTATCGTATGTTTGATAAGCCTCTTCTTCGATTTTGTCAGTGTAAAATTTATAGCCAATCAGCGCGCCGATAATGAGCGCGGCAATCAGCCCAATTTTCCATTTCAAAAAAAATCCCCCTTATTCGAACGCAAGCGTGGTATCGCCGACCGCGTGAGCTAAATCGATTCTGTAACGCGCCACGTCATAAGTTGCGCTGACGTGATTTTTGCGCGCCGTGGCCAATGAAACTTCGGCGTCGAGAATGTCAAGCAAAATCCCTTCGCCTGCGCGATATTTTTCAGTGGCAATGTAACGTTCCTCTTCAGCCAATTGGACAGCGCGCTCGGTCGTACGCAGCCGCATTAACGCGATTCTCAAATTTTTATACGCCGTAACAACTTCCTCATTGACGGAATTGATATTATTTTGCACGTCAAGATAAAGCCGTTCCAGCGCAATTTCCGCCTGCAAAATTTCAGATTTGGTAATGCCGCCGTCAAAAATATTCCACGACGCGCTGACGCCGCCCGAAAGATCGTATCGAAAATCCCAGCGGCTGGATTGCCCGCCGAGCCCCGCGCCAACTTCCGCAGAAATCGTCGGACGATTGCCCGCGCGCGCCATTTCAATATCCAATTCGCCCTGGTCGATTTTCAAAGAATCCGCCCGCAAATCTGCGCGATTTTCCGCCGCCATAACCATAAAATTCTCTACGTCGCCCAATTCCAACGAAGTTTGCACCGGCTCAACTGTAAGATTCGTCCGCGTGTCAATCGAAAGGAGCGTTGCCAAATTCGCTAAGCTGACTTCATAAGCCGCGTGAGATTTGGCGGTATCTTGTTGGGCGTTGCTTGTTTCGACTTGCGCGCGCAGTAAATCAATTCGCGCTTTCGAGCCGGCGTCATACAGGGCGGCGATATTTTTTTCGTGTTCGGCAAGATTTTCTTCAGTTTTCAAATCAACCTGGGTTGTTGCCAAATTTTCCAGCGCGTTTATGTAAGCCGTTGCCACCTGGTAAATCAAATCGTCCTGCGCCTGTAAAAAATCCAATTTCGCAACGTCGATTTCCAATTCCGCCGATTGAATTTGATTTTCCAATTTCTTGCCGGAATACAGCGTTAAAGCGCCCCTGAGCCGCGTAGACAGGCTTTCAGACGTCGATGAGCCTTCGGACTTAGCCGCGCTTGCAGAGCCGCTTAAATCGACTGAGAGCCCCTTGCTCGCCTTTGCAACTTTCAGCGATTCTTCCGCAAGGTCAATTGCGCGTCCGGTACGTTGCAGGCTCGGGTTATTTTCAAGCGCGATTCGTACCGCCTCGTTCAAAGTCATTGCGTTTGCCGTTGCCGGTAAAATTAACATCAACATTGTTGCTAAAAATTTTTTCATGGCTGCTCACTTTCCAGTTTGGACAAAAATTTTTCCATAGTCTGCCGATATTCGCCCGTCAAATCTTCGCCCGTTTCAAATTTATAAAAATCAGCGAAATATTCAAGCACTGAAATATTTTCCGCATTGTCAATCGCTCGCGCAGGATTTTCAATTTCGCGTTTCAAATTCACGAACTGCACGCTCAAAATATTTGGAAAAGCGCTGTCCCGCAATTTTTCCATCGCATAAAGCACGTGATTTTTATCCGTGATATTGGCGTGAATATAATCCGCACTTCGCGCAGATTTCATAAGCTCGGCGACAGTTCCTTCGACAATCCGCACGTCGCGCCGCGGTTTCAAATCGATATGTTCAAATGAAGTTTTGCCCGCGTCGTCAATCTCAATCAGCGTCACGCCCTTGCTGTAATTAGTTTCGTCGAAAGAATATTTCAGCAGCGAGCCGCTGTACCGCACAACGTAACCGGTTTTTTTCATGGTCTGCGGTTTGTGCAAATGTCCAAGCGCGGTGTAATTGTAACCGGCGAAATTTGCGGCGTCGACATTTTCAACAGCGCCCACGAATTTTCTTTCGGATTCGGAAGTCAAGCCGCCCGTCGCGAAAAGGTGAGCAACTGCAATGCTCCTTGAACCGGCGGGAATTTTTTTGCGCGCCTCGGTAATGTAAATTTTAGCCGCAGTATTCGCGTCAATTTCGTTCTGCGCGAAAATGTGAGCAATTTCAATCGGCTCAAAAAAAGGTATCAGCGAAAAATAAACTTCACCAAATTTATCAGACAAAATCACGGGCGCGGGATTTTCAACCGGCTTTGTGGTAATGAAAAAATTCGACTGCGCGAAAAGTTTGCTGCCAAAATTCAAACGTTCGGCGCTGTCGTGGTTACCGGAAATGCTGAGCACCGGAATTTTGCGCTCGATAATCTTTGAAATAATTTCGTCGAACAGGTTAACCGCGTCAGTCGGCGGAATGACCCTGTCGTAAATATCGCCGGCAATTATCACCGCGTCAATTTTCTCGGCGTCAAGCAGTTTCAAAAATTCGTCCAAAATATATTTCTGATCTTCAATGAGCGATTGATTTTTCAAAGTCTTGCCCAAATGCCAATCAGCCGTGTGAATAATTCGCATAAAAAATTCCCTCCCGCCGCTATTCTAACACGCCGCAGAAATTTTAACAATTCTGTAATTCGACTTTTGACTGCGCCTGTGTTATACTTTGCTGAAAAAATTTTTATAACCGGAGGAAATTATGAGAGAACTGCTTGAAATCCTTGAACACAATTCGCGGGTAACAGTCAGCGAATTGGCGTCCATGTTGCAAAAATCCGAATACGAAATCGAAAAGGAAATTTCCCGCCTCGAACGCGAAAAAATTATTCTGTCGTATGGCGCGCTCATAAATTGGGAACGTTTCGGCGACGATACAGTTACCGCCGTGATTGAAATAAATTTGACGCCGCAGCGCGAAGTTGGATTCGACGCCATTGCCGAACGAATTTACCGCTTTGACGAAGTGCGGACGGTTTATCTTATGAGCGGCAATTTTGATTTGCTCGTTATCATTGAAGGCAAATCGCTCAAAGACGTGGCAAATTTCGTGGCAACGCGCCTGTCGACGATTGAAGGCGTAACGCAGACGCGCAGTCATTTTATGCTCAAGGCTTACAAGAAAGACGGCGTGATTGTTGACGACGAAGAACAAGACAGAAGGCTGGTGGTTTCGCCGTGAATTGGAGCGAGAAACTTTCAAATTCTGTTCAATCCATCGCGCCCAGCGGTATCAGAAAATTTTTCGACATTGCGGCGCAAATGCAGGACGTCATTTCGTTGGGCGTGGGCGAGCCGGATTTTGTAACGCCGTGGACTATTCGCGAAAGTTGCGTTTACGGTTTAGAGCGCGGCTATACAAGCTACACTGCCAATCGCGGTATGCCGGAACTTCGCGCAGAAATCGCCAATCATTTTAAACGCCGCCACAATTTAACTTACGACAGCAACAAGGAAGTTTTGGTTACGGTTGGCGTCAGCGAGGCGATGGATTTAGCCATTCGCGCAGTCATAAACGCGGGCGACGAAGTTTTAATTCCCGAGCCGTGCTATGTTTCTTATCAAGCTTGCACGGTTTTGGCGGGCGGCGTTCCGGTTTCAGTTCCCGCAAAAATCGAAAATGAATTTCGCATAACGCCGGAGGAGCTTGAGCCGTACATTACGCCGAAAACGAAAGTTTTGCTGATTGGCTATCCGAATAATCCGACCGGCGCGATTATGGAGCGTGGCGATTTGTTGAAAATTGCCGATTTCGCCGAAAAGCACGATTTGATTGTTATCAGCGACGAAATTTACGGCGATTTGACGTATAACGGCGTCCATGAATGTTTTGCCGCGCTGCCGAATATGCGCGACCGCACGATACTTTTGAACGGTTTCAGCAAAGCTTATGCAATGACGGGCTGGCGAATTGGTTATGCTTTGAGCAACGCAGATTTTATTGGCGCTATGACGAAAATTCACCAATACACAATGCTTTGCGCGCCGATAACTGCGCAGGTTGCGGCGATTGAGGCTTTGCGGCACGGCGAAAAGTATATGAAGAAAATGGTTGCCGAATACGACCGGCGGCGCAAATTGATTTATGACGGTTTCAAGCAAATGGGAATGGAAAGTTTTGAGCCGCGCGGCGCTTTTTACATTTTCCCGAATATCGAATCGAGCGGCTTGACGGCTGAAGATTTTGCTGAAAAGTTGATTATGGCGGAACACGTCGCGCTTGTTCCAGGCACTGCCTTTGGCAAATCGGGCGCGGGGCATGTTCGCTGTTCGTACGCAACCAGCATTGAAAAAATTTCGGAGGCGTTGAATCGCATTGAGCATTTTCTAACCAAAAGATGATTGTTATTTTTAAAATAAATTATCCATTTCAAA
>CAJOMO010000009.1 GCA_905235685.1 uncultured Selenomonadaceae bacterium | reverse complement strand
AAATATATTCGCGCAGTTGCCCAATCGGAATTTTCGGATTGACAAAATCGCCGTCAAATAAACTTTCGCCCAACTCATAAAAATTAAATTCGCCACCAACGCGCCGCACTCTTTCAGCCGTTATCGTTTCCGCATAATCATTCAGCTCAATCAAAATAAATCTGCGCGAGCCGCCGTCAGCCTTGTTCAAATTGATAACCGCGTGCGCCGTCGTCCCGCTCCCCGCGAAACTGTCTAACACAATCGAAGCTTTGTCACTGTAAAGTTCAAGACAACGCTTTATCAAATCAACGGGCTTGGGATATTCAAAAACGGCTCGCCCATCAAAAATTTTTTTCAAAGCTTTTGTGGCGTCCTGCGAATGTCCAATGTCTTCGTATTTCCAAATCGTCATTGGTGTCACACTTTGCTTGACCTCGGATAAAAAAATTTTCGGCGCCCAAACATTATTGCCGTCAGCGCCAAACCAAATGCGATTATCTGCCAGCATTTCGGCAAATCTTTTTTGTGAATAAATCCAGCTACGTCCTTTCGGCGGCAACATTTTTCTGCCAGAAGGCGCGGTAACTTCATAAATATTTTCGGCAACTGCGGGACCGACGGAAGGATTTCCAGCTTTCCATAAACCGCGCGGATCGTTGTCCGGATTTTTATAATCTTTATTTTGCGCTGAAGTTCGCGGCAAGCCGTTGCAGACGAGATTTGAAATATTTTTGGCATAACAGACAATGTAATCGTGGCTCGGCGAAAAATGCTTTTTGAGATTAACAGGCGCATATGCACGTTCCCAAATCACTTGCGCCAAAAAATTACTTGCCCCGAAAATTTCATCGCAGATAAGTTTCAAATTCGGTTATCGTCAATTGAAATAAAAATTGCGCCGTCGTCCGCCAACAATCTTTGCAAAAGTCTAAGCCGCGGGTACATCATACAGAGCCATTTATCGTGGCGCGTCAAATCTTCGCCCTCACGTCCGACAATTTCACCAATCCATTTTTGTAAGCGCGGGTCGTTGACGTTGTCGTTGTAAATCCAATTTTCATTGCCGGTGTTGTACGGCGGATCGATGTAAATGCATTTAATTCTGCCTTCGAATTTGGGGAGCAAAGACTTCAGCGCGATTAAATTATCGCCGTGGATAATCATATTTTCGTTGTTGCCGACGGAATATTTTTTGTCCAGGAAATGAAACGGCGGCTTATGAGCGATAACTTTGTCTTTGCCGAGAAAATTGAATGTGGGCAAATTGAAACCTCCTCAAATATCCTGAGCGTCCGTTTTAAATTTGCCGAATAACCTTGCACGGATTGCCGAACGCCAAAACATTCGCCGGAATATCCTTAGTGACAACCGAGCCCGCGCCAACCACTGAATTGCTGCCGATTTTTACGCCAGGCAGGACAATCACATTCGCGCCAATCCAAACATTATCGCCAATGGTTATCGGCTTTGCCATTTCATAACCTTCATTGCGCCTGTCGACCTCCAGCGGGTGAATCGCCGTGTAAAAGCCGCAACTAGGACCGACGAAACATTTTTTGCCGAAATGAATTTTCGCGCAGTCCATTAAATAAACATTGTGGTTGAGGAAACAGCCCGCGCCCATAAAAATATTGTAGCCATAATCGACCATGAACGGTGACAGAATTTCGATTTGCTCAACTTCGACATTTGGCAGAATTTCGCGCAGAGTTTCGCGGCGATGAATTAGATCTCTCATAGGCAGATTGTTATACTGCAGGCAATAATCCTTGATAAGCGTCCGCTCGTTAATAAGTTCGATATCAAAATTGGCGTTGTACCATTTACCGGCGAGCATATCACCTTTAGCTGACATTAAAAATCACACTCCTTGCTTGAAAATTTCGCCGTGCCGAAAAAATTTCCTGCCCATAAATTTACGCAACAAAAAAGGCGCTCAAGGATGAGCGCCCCCGCGGCGCGTTTGTCACGTGATGTGACAATCCGCGCCGCCTTTTTCTTTGCCGGCGTTTCTTTTTGGCAAAAAGAAATGCCGATTTTATTTTGCTTTACAAAAATATTGGCGGCGTTTATAATTTTAGCGTTTTTTTGAAGGGAGCGAAATATTATCTCAACGCTAATGGGAGTTTGCTTATGTTTGGCGCTGCTAATTTTTTACTACGGAACAATAAGTTTCAGTTTGAAATTTTGCGACGTAAATTTTATAAAAATCCTGCGCGAAGAATGGCGAAAAATTTTCCTCGTCGTGGTGATTAGTTTGCTGTTCATATTTTTTGAAGTGAGCCTGCAGCAAACTATTTACATTTGGGATTCGCTGGAAACTTACGAGCCGACGATTTTATGTGAAGAGGCAACTTTCACAGAGCCGCTTCAGGCGCTGAAAAATTTATATTTCTCGATAAACCATTTGGACTACAATTTTTTCTTGCCAATGTTGATGGTTTTGCCAATGCACATTTTCGGCAAAAGTTTTCTCGCGTACAATTTTTACGTGTGGATAATGTTTGCAATTCCGGCGATATTTTTAACGGCGGCGGCAATAAAAAATTTCCTGGCGGAAAAATTACAAACGCCGGTTTCCTGCGCGACGATTTTATTTTTGCTGCTGATAATTCCGCACTTCGAAGTCCCGCTGTTAATCGGCTACGCGAACGTTTCAATTCTCTTGCCTGGAATAATCATTTGGCTGATGCTTTTAAATTTGGACAGAGAAAATTTTCAACGCCCGCGCCTGTTTTTAATCGCCGTGCTGTCAATTTTCGCCGTGATTCAATCTCGAACGGCGGCTTATATGTTAATCGGCTGTTTCGCAGGCTACGCGGCTTATTGTTTGTATTTGGCTAAAAATTTTCGCGCAGAATTAAAATTGCTCTGCAAAAAATTTCTGTTCATCGGATTGACGGCGGCGGCGCTAATTTCGTTAACGTTTTTCCCGTTCATAAAACACGCGCTGACTTACGACATCGGAACGGCTTATTCAGCGTACGCGCTCGGACAAAATTTTTTCGGAAAAATTTTCAACCACATCGCCGGTATCGGATTAATTTTGTACATAATGTTCGCGCTGGGAATTGCGGCTGTATTTTTCAATAAGGAAGTGCGCCCGTACTTTTTATTTGCGGTGGTGTGGATAGCGGCGACGGTTTTGCTGTTCTGCCGCGTCCAAAATATGGGCTGGCAACATTTCAACATAATGCTCCTGCCGCTGTCAGCCGTGATTGTTACGATAGTTGCATTTTGCTGGGAAACTTTAAAAAAATTCACCGCGGCGCTGATACTTTTGCTGATTGTAAATTTCGCGCAGGTTTTCACCGGATTTTCTCCGGTACAATTCAACTGGGTATTTTTGCCGCCCGTGCGAAATGACATTGCCGATTTGAAAAATTTCGTTGCCGATATCAAAGAAATTTCCGCGGGCAGAAAAATTTATTTCGTGGCGAGCAGCGGCTTATACAACGCAACCACTTTGCAAAAAATTTCTGTGCCGGAAACGCATTACGCTTTGCCAAATTTGATTTGGACGGCGGATGTAGATCTGCGCGACGGTTTCCCGATAGAATTTTTTGACGCCGAAATCGTCATTGTTGCCGAGCCCGTGCAAATTCACCTTTTGCCGGAAAATCAAAGCGTGGTTGTCGGCGTGGCTTATGCTATGCTCAATCCTACAAATTTTTCTGCGCATTTCAAATTAATCAGGGAGCAAAATTTTTCTCCGGCTGAAAACGAATCCGTGACTTTCAAGGTTTACGAAAAAATTTCTCCGTTCGACAAATCCGATATTGACATCGCGGAAAAATATTTCGAGGAACTTTACCCATATCAGCCAAAACTTTTCAAAAATCGCTTTGAGCAATACAAGAAGGAGCATTTTGGTGAATAATATTCTGTACATGGTAATTCCGTGCTATAATGAGCAGGAGGTTTTGCACGAAACCGCTAAGCGCCTGCGCGAAAAATATTCAGCGCTGATTGCCGCCGGTAAAATTTCAGCCGCCAGCCGAATTGTTTTTGTAAATGACGGCTCGAAAGATACCACCTGGCAAATTATTTGCGATTTGCACAAATCCGATAAAATTTTTTCCGGTGTAAATTTGTCGAGAAATCGCGGACACCAAAACGCCCTGCTTGCCGGTTTAATGACGGTTAAAGATTTCGCCGACGTCACAATTTCAATGGACGCCGATTTGCAGGACGACATTAACGCGATTGACGAAATGCTTGACAAATATTTAAGCGGCTTCGATATTGTGTACGGCGTGCGAAGCAAGCGCGAAACCGATACCTTTTTCAAAAAATTCACGGCGGAAGGCTATTACAGTTTTTTGAAATTTTTGGGCGGCGGCGATATAGTTTATAATCACGCGGATTTTCGGCTTATGAGCAAACGCGCCTTGAATGGGCTTGCTGAATTTGGCGAAGTGAATTTATTTCTGCGCGGGCTCGTGCCGATGATTGGTTATCCTTCAACGATTGTTTATTATGAGCGGGCGGCAAGATTCGCCGGCGAAAGTAAATATCCGCTGAAAAAAATGCTGTTCTTCGCGCTGCAGGGAATAACTTCGCTGACCGTTGAACCAATCCGAATGATAACAAAGCTGGGCGTGGCGATTTCGACAATCAGCCTGTTTGTAATTCTGTGGATTTTTTACAGATACTTTATCGGCAGCACGGTAATTGGCTGGACAAGTGTATTGGCGTCGCTGTGGTTTTTGGGCGGGCTGATTTTAATGTCGGTCGGCGTGGTCGGCGAATACATCGGCAAAATTTATTTGGAAACGAAACGGCGTCCGCGGTACATTGTCAGCGAATTTTTAAACGAAACTTAAGCGAGTTGATTTTTTATGCCAAAAGTCAGCGTCATTCTTGCCTCGTACAATCACGAAAAATATATAGCCGCGTCGATTGAGAGCGTGCTGAATCAAACTTTCGGCGATTTTGAATTGCTGATTTTTGACGACGGCTCAACGGATAACAGCCAAAAAATTATTCGCTCGTACAAAGACGCCCGAATAAAACTTTTCCTGTACGAAAAAAATCGCGGCTCATATCACGCCACGCAAGAGGCGCTGAAAGAAGCGCGCGGAAAATATTTGGCGCTGCACCATTCAGACGATATTTGGGCGAAAAATAAATTGGAGCGGCAAGTGCAGTTCCTTGAGGAAAATCCGGAATACGCGGTTTGTTTTACGCAGGCGAATTTTATTGACGAAAACGGCGAAATTTACGATTTGCCGGAAGAACACCCGTACCGCTACGTTTTTCAGCAGCGAAACCGAACGCGGCAGGAGTGGCTGAATCAGCTTTTTCATTTCGCGAATTGTTTTTGCAATCCGAGCGCGCTGGGGCGAAATAATTTGGAAGATTTTTCGATGAATCGCCGCCTGCTGCAACTGCCGGATTATTTTATGTGGATAAAACTTTGTCAGCGAAAAAATGTTTACGTTTTGGACGAAAAGCTGATAAACTTCAGACTGCGGCGGGCGGAGCAAAATTCGGCAAGTTCGCTCAGCACGGAAAATTTGATTCGCTTTTCCAACGAAATTTATTTTACCGTGAAAGAATATCTTGAACTCCTGCGCGACGAACGGGAATTTTTGAAAATTTTTCCCGAAGCCAGAAAATATTTGGTGGACGGGCAGATTGATACAAAATTTGCATTCGCGCAGTTGTGTTTGGAAGAAAAATTTCCGGCTTATCGCAAATTGGGGCTTGAAATATTGTACGATTTACTTCATAATAACAAGCGGGCTACTTTAATCAAAAAACTTTACGATTACGACGAAAAAAATTTTGCGCGCGACACCGGAAATTATGACGTGTTCGGAGTTACGGCGAATTTTCAGCGTTTGAACTGTCAAATCGAGGCGGGCGGCGAATTTTTTGAAAAGCTGACTTTTGTTCGACCGGACGGAATTTTCTTCGTGAAATTTGAGATTTTCGCGCAGGACAAAATTTCTAAGCTGAAATTCCGGCTCAAAGACGCGGGCGCGCTGGCGATTAATTTTCAAAGAATTTCAGTTAACAGCGAAACCGTCAAAGATTTTTCGAGCAGCGCAATTCACGTCGCGGAAGATTTTCACATATTTTTAAGCGCCCCGACCTTGGAAATTCCCTGCCGAAATTCCGCAAATCCGCTTCAAGTCGAAATACTGGGCATTGTTGACCAAAATTATTTACAAAAATTCGAAGTGATGTACCGTCAAACCTGCGCGAAAAATCAAGAGCAAGCGGCGCAAATCGCCGAACTGCAGGATACGCAGGCGAAAATTTTAAATTCCAAATCTTGGAGAACGACAGAGCCATTACGCTTTATCGGCAAATTCCTCAGAAAAATATTAAGGTGATAAGTTGAAATGAAAAGGCTGGGTATCTTTTTCATGCAAGACAGCGAGGGTATCGTCGACGATTACGTTTTTTATCTGCTGCAGGAAATTAGAAAAGTCCTGGAACATTTGACGGTAATTAGCAGCGAAATATTGACGCAGGAAACGCTAACCAAAATGGCGCTGTGCACCAATGAAGTTTTTGTACAGGGAAACCCGGGCTTTAATATTGAGGCGTGGAAACAAGGAATTTTGCAAAATGAGGCGAATTTAACCGAATATGAAGAACTTGTTTTGTTCGACGATTCTTTTTACGGACCGCTGTATCCTTTCGAGGAAGTTTTTCAGCAAATGGCGGAAAAGTCCGACGCGGATTTTTGGGGAATGACGATTCGCGGCAAAACTGAAGACACGGAAAATTTATCGCCGTACGGGCATATTCCGGAACATTTGCAGCCGTACTTTTTGGTGATTCGCGAAAAAATGTTCCACAGCGGAGAATTTTTAGCGTATTGGCAAAATAAGCACGAGGAAGAAACTTTTCCGGAAAATCTCCGTTTCGAGGAAATAAATTTTACAAAGAAATTTTCAGATATGGGCTTTAAATACGCGGCGTTTTGCGACACGCGCCATTTGGAGCAACTTTACGACAGCACCATTGACCACAGCATAATTTCAGCGGAAATTTTGTTGCGGCGCTATAGATGCCCTGTCATTAAAAAAAAAGTTTTTCTGACATCGCGCGAAAATTATCTGCAGGAAAATTACGGCAACGCACCGCGCAGGTGTCTGGAATTTGTCAAGGATTATACGAATTACGAGCCGCGGCTGATTTGGCAAAATCTCATTCGCAAACAAAATATCGCGGCGACAAAAATAAATCTGGCACTGGATTATTTCTTGCCAAACAAAAATTTAATGGCGGACGTGCAGGCGGTACTGCGCGAGACGGTTATAATCGCTCACCTTTTCTACGAAGATTTGATGCCGGAGTGCGTCGAATACCTTTGCCGAGCGCCGCGCGAAATTTCAATAATCGTCACAGTCAGCAGTGAAGAGCGCAAAGTTATTGCAGAAAAATTATTCAAGGCGGCGGGGCGGTATTGCGAAATTCGAGTAGTGCCGAACCGCGGGCGCGATTTATCGGCGTTGTTGGTAAGTTGCATTGACGTTTTCGATAAATTCAAGTACCTGTGCTTTGTGCACGATAAAAAATCTTTGAGACGCGAAGAATCTGTTGCTGTGGGCAGGGCGTTTTTCCACTTGCTGTGGGACAACGTACTAAGCAGCGAGATTTTTATAAAAAATGTATTGGCGACCTTTGAAAATGAGCCGCAGCTGGGCTTGTTAGTTCCGCCGCAACCTTACAACAGCAAGTACAAGGCGATTTTGTTTAATTCAAAATACTGGTCGGGCGCTTGTTTCGATAAGACTGTGGAGCTGGCGAAAAAATTGGATATTCCGCTGAAATTTTTGAGCACGGAATATGTATCGTTGTCAATCGGGAGCGTTTTCTGGTGTCGAACAGAGGCTTTGAGTAAACTCACGGACTTTGCTTGGGACGTTGAAGATTTTGACAAAGAGCCGATGCCAACGGACGGTACAATCAGCCACGCGCTGGAGCGGATTTTTCCATTCGCGGCGCAGGCGGCAGGATTTTACACGGGGCAGCTTATGACAATGGGCTTTGCGAAAGATGAACTTGAAAATTTTATTCTGTTTTCATTGAGCAGCGTTAAAGTTCCGGAGCCGCCGCCGGTTAAATCCAAAACCGAAACTGAAACTGAATTAATTGACAAACCCCGCCCGCTCATTATCGAAGAACCGCGAAAAGTTAATTTAACAAAAATAAAACCGCTATTAATCACCATACCGCAAGAATTGCCGGAAATACCAAAACCGCCGCGAATCAGTTTAACGGCGCTCACGAAAGAAACTGTACCGGAAAAATATTGGTACTTATTGCGACCGATTAAGCGGCTGTTGCAAAGAATGGGATTGAACCCTTGACTAAATCGGAGGTGTCACAAAATGGTTAGGCGATTTTATGTTACAACGCGTCGACGTGACGAGGAAGCTCATGAGTTGCTGAAGGAATTGCAAGAAACTTTTTGGAATCCGGATAATTATGAGACGTGCTACGACGACGAAGGGCGCGAATATAAACCCTATGTTGAGCCGCCGCTTTATGAGGTTAGGCATTTTGTGCGCTTTGACATTGAGGGTTTGACGGCTGAAGAATTTGATATCGTCAGCAAAAAAGTTTTAAGCCAAATTCCCTACGAAATTATTTTGTACGACAGACCTTTCAGACTTTCGGTAAATATGAATTACACGTTTGCCGTTGAGTACGTGCCCGGGCAGTACGACCAATGCGAAGATATTGCGGCTCAATGCGCCCAAATGGTTGTCGCTGAAAATGGTTTTCCGATAGTGCGCTGTGCCGATGTTTACGAACTGAAATTCACCGAGCCTTGTCCGGAAGATTTTTTTGAAGATATGAAGGCGCATTGCTGTTCGGCGTTGGACAGGTGCGAGGCGGATATGGGCATTCCGAATTATTTGGAAGAGCGCTATGAAACGCCGGACGGGATTGAAATTTTGTGCGGCTTTACCCAATTGAACGAAGCGAAACTCAAGGAAGAATGGAAGGCGCGGAAATTCGCTATGAGTTTTGCCGATATGAAATTCTGCCAAAAACATTTTCGCGAAGTAGAAAAGCGTTCGCCGACAATCGCGGAACTTCAAGTTGTCGACACCTATTGGTCAGATCATTGCCGGCATACAACTTTCAATACCGAAATTGACAGCGTGACGTTCGAAGACGGCGAATATAAAACCGAATTTGAGCGCGCCTTCGCTGAATATCTTTCCCATAAATTGAAATTGCAAGCGGCACGTGCTAAGAAAAAAGCTGAAGAGGAAGCTAAGGCAAAGGCTGAGGCGCAGGCTAAATTGGAGGCTGAAGCGCAGGCTAAATTGGAGGCTGAAGCGCAGGCGAAATTGGAGGCTGAAAAGCAAGCGGCTCTCGCGCAGGACAAAGTTGACGCTGAAATTGAAAAACCGGCTGAATCCGAAAATCCGATAACTTTAATGGATTTGGGGACAATCGCGGCGAAAGTTTTAAAAGCGGACGGCACTTTGCAGGGGCTCGACGAATCCGAGGAAGTCAACGCGTGCAGTATCAAAGTTCAAGCGGTAGTCGACGGGCGTCCGGAAGATTGGCTCGTTATGTTCAAAAACGAAACGCACAATCACCCGACGGAAATTGAGCCGTTCGGCGGCGCGGCAACTTGTTTGGGCGGCGCGATAAGAGATCCTTTGAGCGGCAGGGCTTACGTTTATCAAGCAATGAGAATCAGCGGCGCGGCAGATCCCCGAACTCCGGCGTCTGAAACTTTGCCGGGCAAACTTCCGCAGAAAAAAATCGTGCGCGAGGCGTCGAAAGGTTACAGCTCGTACGGCAACCAAATTGGTTTGGCCACGGGGCAAGTTAAGGAAATTTATCACGACGGCTACGTTGCGAAACATATGGAAATTGGCGCGGTAATTGGCGCAGCGCCGATGTTTAATGTCATTCGCGGGCAGCCTGTGCCTGGCGATAAAGTTTTGCTCGTGGGCGGGCGTACCGGCAGAGATGGAATTGGCGGCGCGACGGGTTCAAGCAAAGTTCATACAACCGAATCTTTGAATACGTGCGGCGCGGAAGTTCAAAAGGGCAATCCATTAACCGAGCGCAAAATTCAGCGGCTCTTTAGGAATCCGAAAGTTAGTCGGTTAATCAAGCGATGTAATGATTTTGGCGCGGGCGGGGTAGCGGTGGCTGTCGGCGAATTGGCGGGCGGCTTGAGTATAAATCTCGACGCCGTGCGGAAAAAATATGAAGGCTTAGACGGCACTGAATTAGCTTTGTCCGAATCCCAGGAGCGAATGGCTGTGGTTGTAGCGCCCGAGGATGTTGACGCTTTTATTAAATTTGCCGATGAGGAAAATTTGGAGGCTTACGTGATTGCCGAAGTCACGGAGAAAAATAAATTGGTGATGTATTGGCGCGGCAAGGAAATTGTCAGCGTCAGCAGAAATTTTTTGGATACCAACGGCGTAAGGCAACACGCGAACGTTCGAATAGCGAATGTGCAAAAATATTCGCGGCAAAATTTGTCCGGTGATACAAAATCGGCGTGGTTAGATAATTTGCGAAAGTTAAATGTCTGCAGTCAAAAAGGATTGGTCGAACGCTTTGATTCGACGGTGGGAGCAGGAACGATATTAATGCCATTCGGCGGTAAAAATCAATTGACACCGGCAGAGGGCATGGCGGCAAAATTACCGGTCGACGGCGAAACTAAGACGGCAACTGTAATGACGTACGGCTTTGACGCGAAAATCTCGGCGTGGAGTCCATATCACGGGGCGATAGACGCGATAACTTCAAGCTTAGCGAAATTGACGGCGATGGGCGCGGATTTTTCGAAGGCTTATTTGTCATTTCAAGAATACTTTGAGCGGCTCGAAGACGTACCGGAAAAATGGGGCAAGCCCTTTTCAGCATTATTGGGAGCGTTCACGGCGCAGACGAATTTTGGAGTGGCGGCGATAGGCGGCAAAGACTCAATGAGCGGCACATTTGAGAAATTGAATGTACCGCCGACGCTGGTAAGTTTTGCGGTGGCGGTTGTCGACGCGGATGTGGTGATTTCGCCGGAATTTAAATCTTCGGGGAACAAGGTCTACCTAATTGAATGCGTCCGCGACGAATTTCGCGTTCCCAAATTCAAGGAACTCAAGAAAAAATTTGCTAAGGTGCGCGAGGAAATTGAAGCGGGCAGAATTATTTCGGCAATGAGCGTAGGCGTGGGCGGAATTGCGGAAGCAGTTTCAAAGATGGCGATTGGAAATGACATAGGCTTTAGGTTCGACGAGAGCGTTAGGCTTTTCGAGAAAAATTACGGCAGTTTGATAGTAGAGGCGGCGGCGGGTGTTGAATTGGATTTTCCCGAATTGGGCGAGACGATTGACCGCGCGCAAATCGAAGTTGACGGCGCTGTGATTACTCTTGACGAAATTAAAAACGCATATTTTGAACCGCTTGAAAAAATTTATCCGACGCGAGTTGAAACTTCAAAAATCGAAATTCCAGTTGATTTCTACAAGGCAGAATTTCTTCACAAGGCGAAAACGAAAATTGCAAAGCCGCGGGTGTTTATACCGGTCTTTCCCGGCACGAATTGCGAGTACGAAAGTGCGCGCTGTTGGAGATACGCTGGGGCTAAGCCAAATTTACTCGTCGTACGGAATTTGACGCCGGTCGCGATTAGGGAAACCGTTCAAGCGATGGTTGAGGCGATAAAAAATTCGCAAATCATAATGATACCAGGCGGATTCAGCGGCGGCGACGAGCCAAGAGGCTCAGGCAAATTCATAGCGGCGATGTTGAGAAATCCAAAAATCTCTGACGCGTTAATGGATCTTTTGAAAAATCGCGACGGGTTGATTTTGGGAATATGCAACGGTTTTCAAGCGCTAATGAGACTGGGACTTTTGCCGTACGGCGAGATACACGAACTTGACGAGGAAACTCCGGTATTAACGTACAATTCATTGGGGCGGCACGTGAGCCAAATGGTAAGGACGCGGGTCACAAGCAATTTATCTCCGTGGCTGGCGGGAAATGCAGTAGGCGACATTCATACAATAGCGGTATCGCACGGCGAAGGACGATTTACGGCGAACGAAAAATGGCTGCGACAATTAGCGGCAAACGGGCAAATCGCTACTCAATACGTGAACTTTGACGGCGAACCTACAAATGAATTGCCTTTCAATCCGAACGGCTCTGATTTAGCCATCGAGGGAATTACCAGCGCGGACGGAAGAATTTTCGGCAAAATGGGACATTCCGAGCGAATCGGCGACAATGTTTGTAAAAATGTTCCTGGTGATAAAAATCAGCATTTGTTTGAATCCGGTGTAAATTATTTTTCGTGAGATTTTAAATTTGAAATTGTAAAAGCTACTTCAATAAAGGTGTGTTTGCTGTGTCGATTTTTAGCCAACCATTGATACAAAATCCGCCCTCGAATTTGAGACGCAGGGATAATTCCGGCGGCGGCGACGGCGGCGATAACGATTGGGAAGATGACGATAACGACAGTGACAGCGGCGATGGTGGCGACGGCGGTGATTAAAGTTTGAGGTATAGCAAATTTAGATTGAGGGCGTGAAGATTCTTTACCGCGAGGCAGGAAATTTCGACAAACTCGATTTGGTTAGAAGATTTTTCATTGTGGGGTAATTTAATGGGAAAATTTTTTGTGGCGAGTTGCGTTTTCACTGAAGAATATCCGGAGCTGAGCCGCAAAATTCAAGCGTATGTTGAGCGTGTGTTTGCCTTGCCGATAATTCGGTGTTGCGCGGCGAATTACAAGGTTGAAGAATTTGAAAAGCGTATGCCCGAATGGTATCGTGAAGAATGGCGCGGAATTACGCATTACAAAAAATTTCCGGCGAATAGTACAATGGTTTCGCTTTGCCATAATTGCGCGGCGATTTTTGAGGAGCAACATCCGGAAATTGAGCGGCAGGCGCTTTGGGAATTGATTTTGGAAGACGAAAATTTTAAATATCCGAATTATCGCGGCGAAAAAATGACAGTGCAAGATTGTTGGCGTCAAAAGGAAAATCGCGCAGAACAAAATGCAGTTCGTGAGATTTTGCGGCGAATGAATATTGAGATTGTCGAACTTCCGGAGAATTACGAGCGGACGAAATTCTGTGGTTATTCGCTGTATCAACCGCAACCGCTGCGGAACGCTAAGCTTGCGCCGAAAAGATTTTTGTATGGCGCGGAAGGTTTATTTCAAGAACATGCTGCCGAAGAAAAGCAAAAATTGATGCGGGAGTACTGCGCGAAAATTCCAACGGAAAAAGTTGTAGCGTACTGCCATTATTGCGTGCGTGGCTTGAAATTGGGCGGCAAACGGGGCTTACATTTGGCAGAAATTTTATTTGGAGCGTGAACGTTATTAATTTCAAAAAAATTGAGAAGGCTGACAAGGCGATTTTCGACAAATTTTATCGCGCGGGTTATTACGAAAATGCGTATGCGAGTTTTACGGGCTTGTATATGTGGCGCGAATTGGGCAAAACTCAATGGGCGCTGGACGACGGCGTGATTTATCTTATTGCCGAGTGGAACGGGAAATTTGCGGTGTTTCAGCCGATTGGCTCTGTTGACAAAATGCAAAATGCCATTGCGAAAATAATTCAGATGTTCGGCGAGTGCGGGCAAAATGAAGTGCGATTCGTGGGCTTAGAAAAATTTTTTGTCGAGGAATTGGCGAAATATCCTGGCGCAGATTTTGAAATTTCTTCCGACCGCAGCAATTCGGATTATGTTTATTTGGCTTCGGATTTGATAAATTTGTCGGGGCGGAAATATCACGGCAAGAAAAATCATTTGAATCAGTTTCGCAAAGATTATCCGACGGCTGAATATTTGCCGATAACGCCGGAGATTATTCCGCAGTGCCGCGAAGTTTTAAACAATTGGTACGAAATGCACCGCGCGGAAAATCCCGACGATATTTTTATGAATCACGAGCGGCGCGCCATTAATGAGATTTTTGACAACTTCGGCGAATTTAAGTTGAAGGGCGGCGCGATACTTTTGGGCGGCAAAATTGTTGCGTTTACTTTCGGCGAGCAATTAAATTCCGATACGGCGGTTATTCACGTTGAAAAGGCAGATCCGGAAATTCGCGGCGCGTACGCGGCTATCAATCACGATTTCGTCGCGCAGGAGTGGTCGGCAATGACTTACATTAACCGCGAGGAAGATATGGGCTTGGAAGGTTTGCGGCAGGCAAAAGAATCTTATCGTCCGGTGAAAATGATTGACAAATTTAGCGCGCGTTTAATCGGGAAGGTCTGAAATTTGAAAACCAACGACATTAACATAATCAAATTGATGGAAGGCATTCAAGCGGGGAAAATTCAATTGCCGGATTTTCAGCGCGGCTGGGTCTGGGACGATATTCGGATTAAATCTTTGATATCGAGCATAACGAGCGCGTTTCCTATTGGCGCGGTAATGTTTTTGGCTTACGGCAACCCGAAAGTTCGTTTTCAACACAGAATGTTGGAGGGCGCGCCGGATTTGCAAGTTGAGCCGGAAGATTTAATTTTGGACGGGCAACAGCGGCTGACGGCGATTTATGCGGCGATGTATGGAAAAAACCCTGTCAAGACGAAAAGTGAGCGCGGCAAAGAAATTGACTGCTACTATTACATGGACATTGAAAAGGCGCTGAATCCTAATGTTGAGCGGATTGACGCTGTTGTTTCTGTGCCTAAGGAAAAATTTATAACGTCGAATTTCGGCAGGCGCGTTGATTTGGATTTGCGGACGCCCGAAGACGAATACCGGCAGAAACTTTTTCCGCTGAATATTGCTTTTAGCAGCTCTGACATTCGGCGCTGGCAACGCGGTTATGACAGATTTTACGCCAATGATACCGTCGCGCAGGACAATTACGCGAAATTTGATGAAGAAATTCTTGCTAAGTTGTTGCAATATCAAATTCCGGTCATAGCTATGGAAAAGGAAACGCCGATTGAGGCGATTTGTCAAGTTTTTGAAAATGTGAATAACAGCGGAGCATCTTTAACTGTCTTTGAATTGGTAACGGCGACTTTTGCGATGAATGATTTTCACCTGCGCGACGATTGGAATACGCGGCGAGAAAAATTTTTGTCCGAATACAAAGCTTGCGCAGAAGAATTGACGGCGGGCTTTGTCGAGGCGGAAAAATTTTTAAACGAGGAGCGTATTTTTTCCGGCAAAAATTTATCTTATTCAGCGCAATTAAT
Source organism: uncultured Selenomonadaceae bacterium (assembly GCA_905235685.1). GTDB lineage: Bacteria > Bacillota > Negativicutes > Selenomonadales > Selenomonadaceae > Quinella. The sequence continues at coordinate 73,248 of CAJOMO010000009.1, read as the reverse complement.
ACCGTTGGCGGTTTTGGCGAAAAATACGGCAGCGGCGGCGAAATTTTGTACGTGGACGACGTGACCGAATTTATGACTTGGCTGGAATATCCGGACGCTCCGCCCAAAACGGTTAGCAATTTCAATTTCAACCCGATGCGGCTGAAAGATTTGCAGACGCGAAATAACGCGACTTACAAGGGCTTTATGGCGCTTATTTTAAAAAATTCTGCGCGAGATCTTATAAGCGGAACGCGAATGAATTTGGAGACGCCGATAACTTCAAAGACAAATAAAATCATTGGCAGCAAAGCGCCGAATGATTATCTCTCCGAAATAATCAACAGGTATCAAGTCAGCCGACCAAATTTAGAAAGATATTTGGCTTCGCATTGGATTGATATTAATTTGCTTATGGACGAAGAATTTAATGAATTTATCGCCGCGCGCGCAGGTTTATTGCTGGACGCCGTCGAAAAGGTTACCGGCAAAAAAATTTTGGGGCGCGACAGCGACGAAGTTAAAAATTTCTTCGGGCGCGCAATTTAGGAGGCAAAAATTTTAATGATAGCAGAGGCAATTAAGAAAGTCGTCAGCAAGGGCGATTTGACTTACGAGGAAGCTTACACGGTAATGAACGAAATTATGAGCGGTGAAACGTCGGCGGTGCAAAACGCGGCGTATTTGGCGGCTCTTTCAACCAAAAGTGCTAAGGCTGAAACGATTGACGAAATTTACGGCTCGGCGGCGGCTATGCGCGAACACGCTTTGAAAATCGACACCGGCAAAATTGACGGCGAAGTCCTTGAAATTGTCGGCACGGGCGGCGACCACGCGGGCTCAATCAACATTTCCACGACGGCGGCGTTTATAATCAGCGCGGCGGGCATCAAAGTTGCTAAACACGGCAACCGCGCGGCTAGTTCCAAATCCGGCGCGGCTGATTGTCTTGAGGCGCTCGGCGTAAATATCAACCTTGAGCCGGCAAAGTGCGTTGAACTTTTAAACGAAATTGGAATTTGCTTTTTCTTCGCGCAGAAATACCACGCGTCGATGAAATATGTCGGTCCAATTCGCAAAGAATTAGGTATTCGCACGGTTTTTAATATTCTCGGACCGCTGACGAATCCTGCGCGACCGCAGCTTATGGTTTTGGGCGTTTATGATGAATATTTGCTTGACCCGCTCGCCAAAGTTTTGAATAATTTGGGCGTGCGGCGCGGGCTTGTTATTTTCGGGCAAGATAAGCTTGACGAAATTTCGATAAGCGCGCCGACCAGCATTTGTGAGCTGAAAGACGGCAGCTATAGGCGCTATGTGATTGAGCCGGAAGATTTTGGCTTGACGCGGGCGACCAAAGAGGATATTGTCGGCGGCACTCCGGAATTTAACGCGAAAATCACGCGCGAAATTTTGACGGGCGCGCAAGGTCCGAAAACTGATATTGTGCTGTTGAATGCGGCGGCGGCAATTTACATTGGCGAAAAGGCTAAAACTATCGCCGAGGGACTTGAAATTGCCCGCGAAATGATTAAAAGCGGCGCGGCGGAATCGCGGCTCAATGAATTTATCAACCTTAGCAATTCGTAGGAAATGATTATGTCAGAGAAAATTGATTCACCGGAAATGCTTTTACAAATGGCGCGGCGAACGCCCGATAAAACTTTGGCGCTGAAATATTATCTCCAGGCGGCTGAAGGCGGCTTGTCGTCCGCAATGGTTGCCGTCGGCAATCTCTACCTTGAGGGCGAGGCTGTTGCCAAAGACGACGCCGTGGCGTTGGAATGGTTTAAAAAAGCCGCGGCGCTCGGCAATCCCGTTGCCATGAACAATATCGGTTACATTTACGAACAGCGCGACGATAACGATTTGGCAGTTAAATGGTACGCGAAGGCGGCGAAAAATGGCGATACCGTTGCTTTGCGAAATTTGGCGTTCACCTACGCGAAAATCGGAGAATTTGATAAGGCTGTCGAAAATTACAAAAAAGCCATTGAGCGCGGCGACGTCGAGGCTATGAATGATCTCGGCGATTTGTATTTTGAAAATGAATACTACGAAGAGGCGGAAGATTATTACATGCAGGCGGCGAAATTGGGACACGTCGAGGCGATGGCGAATTTGGGGCAAATGCTGATTTACGGCGAAGAGTTTTTGGGCGACTCTTACTATTGGCTGAAAAAGGCGTTCGACAAAGGGAGCGGGTACGCGCCGATGCTTTTGGGCGAATTGTTCGAGGAACACCGGAAATATCGCAAGGCGGCGCGCTGGTACAAGCGGGCGGTTGATTTTGGTATCCCCGAGGCTAATCAAAAACTCCGCGAAATGAAGGCTTATCTCAAAAAAAATGAAAATGTCGGCTGTAAAATTTTATCGACTGACGATTAATCGAAGGGGGCTTTGCGCATTGAAAACCATATTGCTCACGGCACTTTTGACGGTGCTTTTTTTTATTGGTACGAAAAATTCCTGTTTCGCGCAGATGGAAATAACGGACGGGCGGTCGACGCCGGAATACTGGCTTGACAGGAACGCGGACGGCGACGAAATTATTTTGAGCGCCGAAGAAATTTCCGAACTCAACGCGAAAATTTTGGAGCGCGATAAATATTCTGCGGATTTGGCGAATTATCCGGAAAAGATTGACGCTAAGACTTTGCGAAAGAAAATTTTATCATTAACCGGCGATGTCGATTTGCAGGGGACGGACGCGGTTATGTCGAACAGAAATTTGAAGGCAGTCAAAGACGTTGAAGTTCGATACGCGGTAACATTGGAGCGCGCGAATGTTCGACTTTTGCCGCAAGCCTTCAGCGGCGATAAATACGACAGACTTCAAGGCACGGCGTTAGATCCGGCTGAGGCGGTTGCAGTTTTGTGGACGAGCAAGGACGGCAAATTTTTCTTCGTGCAGGCGCGGAATTATTTTGGCTGGGTTGATAAAAATCAAGTGGCGTTCACCGATAAAATCACGTGGCTTCGGTATGTTCAGCCGGAAAATTTTGTCGTCGTCACAAACAATAAAAAATTCGTCAACGTCGGCGGAAAAGTTGTGCGTTTCCAAATGGGCGCGGTAATTCCGCTGATTGACGATACTTTTGAAAATAATGGCTGGACGGCGTATCTGCCGGTTAGCGTGAATGGTGAACTGCGCGAAGTTACGCCGAAAGTTTTAAATGACGGCAATGTCAATTTTGGCTGGCTGGATTGCACGGCGAATAATTTTGTGCGGCAGGGTTTCAAATTTTTGGGCGATGTGTACGGCTGGGGCGGCTTAGACAACAGCGTGGATTGTTCGGCGTTCGTGGGCGATGTTTACCGCAGCATGGGGATTAATATTCCGCGCGACGCCGACCGGCAAGAAGGAGCTATGCCGATTTTCGCCGTTTTTAATGACGTCAGCCGCGAAGAGCGCGTTGATATTGTGAATAGAGCTCCGACCGGCGCGCTGTTTTTTAAACCCGGGCACGTTATGATGAAATTGGGAAATGACGATTCCGGCGAAACGATTATGATTCACGCGGCAAGCAGTTATTTCAGCGACGGTTATAAAATTTATGTGCGAAAAGTTTTGGTTTCAGATTTGAGTTATGAAGGCACGGCGGACGTTCCAACTATCGACGCTCTAACCGGTATTGCCATTGCTAAATAAAATTGATATCAACTTTCTTTTATAGTAAAAGAAAGTTGCAAAGAAAAGCGCGGCGCGGATTGTCACATCACGTGACAAACGCGCCGCATTGGGCGCTCATCCTTGAGCGCCTTTTTTGTTTTGTTTTTGATTAAGTTTATGGTAAAATTGACGCGGGGTGAGAAAAATGCCGTCGTACGCTCAGAATGTTAAAGAAGAATTGGCACGGAAATTCGAAGACGATAAAAATTGTATGCGCGCAGAATTGGCGGCGATTTTCAAAATCAGCGGAAACGCAACCGAAGGGCGCATTGAATTTTCCAGCGTCAACGCCGCAGTCGTTCGGCGCGTCATAAATTTAGTCAAGAAAATTTATCCGGACGTGCGCAAAGAAATTGCAGCTGTTCGTACCAAACGACTCAGAAACACTATGCGCTATTTCGTGCGGATTTTTTTAAATGGCGAGGCGGCTGATTTTTTTGAATCGATAAATTCCCGCAAAATTCCGCGCAGACACGAAGTCCGAGTTGCGTATATGCGCGGCGCGTTTTTGGCGAACGGTACGATTGTTCGTCCGGAAAAATATTATTGTCTGGAAATTTCTTCGGGCTACGAGTCGGCGGCTAATATCGTCAAGAAAATTTTCAAGCAGTTGGAATTGAAGGCGGGTTTCCGCGTTCGGCGCGAAGATTTTGTTGTGTATCTGCGCGAGGCGGATTCGATTTTAGATTTTCTGTGGATGCTCGGCGCAAATGAGGCGATTGAACGCTTTGAAGCGGCGCGAAATCTCAAGGAAGTTCGCGCCAATATCAACCGAATTACAAATTGCGAAATGGCGGGTTTGAACAAAGCAATTGACGCGGCGCAAAGACAAATCGCTGATATTCGGCTCTTGCGGGAAAATGACGTTGAAGTTGACGAGGCGCTTGAGCAGGTTATGGAACTTCGCCTGCAAAATCCCGAAAGTACTATGGGCGAACTGGCGAAAAAATTTTTTATGACGAGCAAGGGCTTAGGTTATCGCTTCAAGCTGATTCACGAATTGGCGGAGAAAATTCGAAACGCCGAATTTTTTAATCCCAATTCACCGCAAGGGCAGTTGGCTGATATTCAGCTGATTATCGACAGCGCGGTTGATGTCAAGGAAATTATTCAACAGACAATGGAAATGCGCCTTCAAAATCCGGACAGCACCGTTAGCGAATTGGCGAAAAAATTTTTCATTACGCGCGAAGGGCTGAATTATCGTTTCAAACAGATTCACGCCTTGGCTGAAAAAATTCGTCAACAGGCAAATCTGGATAAAATGCTTGACGAGGCGAAAATTCAACTTGCCGATATTCAAATTCTTCTCGACAACAAAGTTGAAGTCAGCGAAATAATTCAACAGACAATGAAAATGCGCCTTGAAAATCCGGACTGCACCGTTGACGAACTTTCGCAAAAATTTTCCGTTGCGCGCGCCTGGCTGAATTATCGCTTTGAGCTAATTCACAAATTGGCGACGAAATTTCAGCGAAAATAATCAGCTGTATTTTTTATCGCGCAGGAGGAAAAATCCGATTATGCCGTCAATCGCCACCAGCGCCATTATGTTTGCGTCGAAGAAAACATTTGCCACGAAAGTTCCCACGATTATCACGATCGGCAGGATTAATTTTTTGTCAAGTTGTTTTTGGAGCAAATCAATTGCCACGTCCAAAAGCAAAGCCGTTGCGCCGCATTGCATGCCCTTCAAAACCAATTGAACATTTTCGTTGTGTGCGATTAAATCGTAAAAAGTTGCAACGATTGTAATTATAATCAGCGGAGGCAGGACTGTTGCGAACATACCGGTAAGTGCGCCGCGAACGCCCGCCATTCTGTAGCCGAGCATAATCGCCGTATTGACAGCCATAATTCCAGGCGTCGATTGCGCGATGGCAACCATGTTCAGCGTTTCTTCGTCGCTAATCCAGTGGTATTCGTCAACGTATTTGGCTTTTAAAAGCGGGATAATGACGTAGCCGCCGCCGACGGTGAAGGCGCTGACAATGAACGTCGATTTAAACAGTTTCCAATAAAAATTTTTTTCCATAAAAACACCTCGGAGGTTAAGAATATGAATATTTTGGTTATCGATGTTGGCGGGACTTTTATAAAATCCGCGGTTATGAATGAGCGCGCTGAAATTTTGCGGCGCGGTGAGAAAATTTCTACGCCGCTTACCGGTCGCGCAGATTTTTTCAAAACGATTGCGGCTTTGTACAATCCGGCTGAAGTTGAAGGAATTGCAATGTCGTTGCCTGGAATTATCGACGCGGACAACGGGCTTTGCATAACGAGCGGCGCTCTTCGGTACAATGACGGCTGCAATGTGGTTGAGGAACTTCAAAAAATTACGGGCGCGAAAGTTACGATTGAAAATGACGCGAAATGTGCGGCGTTGGCGGAGGCGAAATTGGGCGCACTGGCTGATGTGGCGGACGGATTTGTTATGATTTTTGGTACGTCGATTGGCGGCGCGTTTATAAAAAATCATGAATTGCACAAGGGCAAGCACAATTTAGCCGGAGAAGTTTGTTTCAGCGTTGTTGGCGATAAAACTTTTCACGATTTGGGGAATGTGCCGGATTTGCTGAAAGGATATGCGCAGATTAAAAATTTGTCAACGGAAAATATGAGCGGCGAAAAATTTTTCCAGGCGGTTGCCGAAAATGAAAATGACGCGGTCGTTTGCCTAAACAAATTCGCGCGTCACATTGCCAATCAGATTTTTAATATTCAAGTTATCGTCGACCCCGAGAAAATTGCGATAGGCGGCGGTATCAGCGCCCAGGAAAGTTTTATCAGCGCCATTCGTGCGAATTTGGAGAAAGTTTATCAAAATTGTCTGTTCGATTTGCCGCACCTTGAAATTGTTCCCTGCAAATTCCGCAACGACGCAAATTTAATCGGAGCTTTATTACGGCATTTCTTTTTAAAAAAAGAAACGCCTAGCAAAGAAAAACAGCCCGCCGGATAATTCGCTTCACGCTCATTAGCGGCGGGCGGGTTCGGGCGCGCGTCCGTGCGCGCCTCTTTAATTGCTTAAGTTATTGGCGGTGCAAGTGATAGTCAACTTCAATGCCCTGCTTTTCCTTTTCAACAATTTCGCTTTGATAATGAAAACATTCTTCAGCAATTTTGTTGTTCAAAATCAGCAGGCAAATTAAATTTGGTATTGCCATTAAGCCGTTCATCGTGTCGGAAAAATTCCAAACTACGTCCAAAGTCTGCGTCGCCCCAATAAACGTGATGCAGCTGAAAATTACGCGGTAGCCATAAATCACTGCGCGATTGCTCACAAGATACTCTAAGGATTTTTCGCCGTAATATTCCCAGCCCAAAATCGTTGAATAAGCGAAAAACGCCAGCGCTATCGACACAATGTATTTTGCGCCTTCACCGTAAACCGTGCTGAACGCCAAAATCGTTAACGGCGCGCCCGAAACCAATTTGCCCGTCTCTGGGTCAATCGAGCCCAAAACGCCCGAGCTTGCGATAACTAAGCCCGTTAACATACAAATTATCATTGTGTCAAAAAATGTGCCGGTCATATTCACGTAGCCTTGACGCGACGCGTGATCAGTTCGAGCCGCCGCCGCCGCGATTGGCGCAGAGCCTAAGCCCGCCTCATTCGAAAAGACGCCGCGCGCCACGCCCCAACGCATTGCCGTTAACATTGTGGCGACGATTGAGCCGCCAACGCCGCCCGCAACCGCTTCAGTAGAAAATGCCATTTGGAACATCATTGACAAACCCGCAGGGATATTCGCATAATTTTTGATAATGATAATTGCGGTGAACAGCAAATAAAAAAACGCCATGCTCGGCACGATAAAGCTTGAAACTTTGCCGATAGATTGAACGCCGCGCAACAAAACAATCAGCGAACAAATCACCAGCACAATTCCGGTTTGCCACGTCTCAATTCCCAAACTGGATTGAAAGGCGGAGCTGATTGAATTTGCCTGCGTCATATTGCCGATACCGAATGACGCGCAGACAGCGAAAAATGCAAACGCCGCCGCCATTGCGCGCCCGAATGTTCCGCCGATACCGTTTTTCATGGCGTACATTGGACCGCCCGCCATTTCGCCCACGGAATTTTTTTCGCGATATTTAACCGCCAAAACCGATTCGCCATATTTCGTCGACAAACCAAACGCCGCACTTATCCACATCCAAACTATTGCGCCTGGGCCGCCCAAAACCATTGCAGTTGCCACGCCCACGATATTTCCCGTGCCGACTGTTGCCGACAGCGCCACCATTAACGATTGGAACGGCGAAAGGTCGCCCGAATGTTGCTTTTTCGGCTGCAGTATCATTTTTATTGCGTAGATTAAATTTATCCACGGCAAAAATTTTAAACGGACGGTTAAAAAAATGCCCGTGCCGACCAACAAAGTTAACATTATCGGACCCCAGACAAAATCGTTTACGTCGTTTAATAGCTGCGATAAATCCATTTGTATACCTCCCAAAAAAATTTGCAGGCTTAATTATAGTTAAACAAAAAAATTCTGTCAATTTGCGAAAATGAATACATACGGCGCGGCTTTTTAATTGACAATCAATCGGCGGCGCGCTATTATCAACGTGATTTTATTTTCAAGAGGTGCAAAATTGAAATGGCAAAAATCGTGGTAATAATTGGCTCGCAATGGGGCGACGAGGGCAAAGGCAAGATTGTGGACAATTTGGCTCAGCAGGCTGACATTGTCGCGCGATTTGGCGGCGGTGCGAATGCCGGTCACACAATCGCTTTGAACGGCGAAGAATATAAATTGCGCTTGATACCTTCGGGCATTTTGTACAGCGAAAAACTTTGCGTTATCGGCAATGGCGTGGTGATTGAGCCGCAAGTTTTAATTTCCGAAATGGAGGATTTAAAGGCGCGCGGCGTTGACGTTTCAAATATCAGAATTTCAAATCGTGCGCATGTGGTTTTGCCGTATCACAAACTATTTGACAATTTATCGGAGCAAAAACGCGGCGCAAAAAAAATCGGTACGACGGGGCGCGGAATTTCGCCGTGCTACATTGACCGTGACGACAGGATTGGTATTCGCGTCTGTGATTTCATCGACAAAGAAGAATTTGCCGCGCGCTTGAAGGACGTACTTGCTCAGAAGAATTTGATTTTGGAAAAAGTTTACAATCAGCCGCCTTTGGACTATGAAAAAGTTCTGCGCGAATATGAGGGAGATGCTGAGCGGTTAAAGCCTTACGTATGCGATACGATTGCTTTGCTGAATGAGCAGATTGACGCGGGCAAGAAAATTTTATTTGAAGGCGCGCAGGCGACGATGCTTGACATTGACTATGGAACTTATCCGTACGTGACGGCGAGCCATCCGGTATCTGGCGGCGTGTGCGTGGGCGCGGGCGTTGCTCCGAAAAAGATTGATGCGGTTGTTGGCGTTGTCAAAGCTTATTGTACGCGGGTTGGTGAAGGTCCTTTCCCGACTGAACAGCTGAATGACATTGGCGAAAAGATTCGCGCAGTTGGTCATGAATTTGGAACGGTTACGGGGCGTCCGCGCAGGACTGGCTGGTTAGATGCGTGCATTGTGAAATATGCCGGTCAAATTTCGGGAATTGATTATATGGCGGTGACGCGCCTTGACATTCTCGATGATTTTGACGAAATTAAAATGTGCGTTGGTTACAAATTGAACGGCGAAGTTATAAATGAAGTACCCGCCAGTTTAAAAGTTTTCGCGCAGGTTGAGCCGATTTACGAAAGTTTTGCCGGTTGGAAGACAGACATTAGCGGTATTCGCGAATATGAGAAATTGCCGGCGAATGCGCGGAAATATTTGGAGCGGATGTCCGAAGTTACGGGCATTGAATTAGGCATTGTGTCGGTTGGTCCAAACAGGGATCAAACCATTGTGGTTAAAAACATTTTCTAAAATTAGAGGCGCTCAAGGATGAGCGCCCCCGCGGCGCGCTTGTCACGTGATGTGACAACCCGCGCCGCCCTTTTCTTTGCCAGCGTTGCGCGGTTTGCGTAGCAAAGCGTGCTCTTTAGTACTTTTCGAGAAAAGAAATGCTGATACTAAATTTGATTCATGATATTAGCATTTTCCACGGCTGAGAGGGCTTTGGAAAATTTTTTTAATGCGGAAATGGCTTGTTCGAAGGATTCAGCCAAAACCAACTCTACGCGGTTGCCCAAAAGTTTTTTCGCCTGTTTGAAAACCAATTTATAATCCGGACTCGACGAAACTAAAACATAACTTGACGCCAAATCTGAATGCGCCGCTCCAACAATTTCTGCGGTCGAAGGCGAAGATTCTTCAGAGCCCGAAACCAAAATTGTTGCGCCTGCGTCCTGCAATTTCTGCGCCTCGTCAGCGTCTTTGGCAACAGCCAGCGCCGCCACTTTCACTAACGCGTCATTTACCGGCAAAACGTGGCTCTCGCTCATATTCGTAATTTTAACGTCTTTGAGTTGCCCCCAGCCCAGCGCCTGGTCAATCGCCTTGCCAACGTGATCCGTGTGCAGGTGAATATCAATCCCGCCGCTCATTCGTTCAACCATTGAAAAACTGCTGATGTCCTTCATTTGCCGCTCAAGCTCCGGAACATTGCTGTTCGAACTTTTAATTCTAAGCCGCACGCAATACGGGCGCACCAAATCATTTCGCGGGTCGGGCATATTTTTATGAGTGCCGAGCCCCAATGACAGACTAACCGTCGGCGAAACAAAATTGCCGTCCAAGCCCTTCAAGCAGCCCTTAAGAAAACTAATCATAATGCTCGCGCTTGCATTGTTCGTTCCGGCTTCCGAAATAATTTTCTCGCCGGATTCAATTGCTTTGCCCAAAATCTCCGCAATCGGCATACCGCCACGCACTGCGCGATAAGCGCCCTTAGCAACAGCCTTAGCAACCGTTATGAAAGGATTTTCGGATTTGTCCGGCAAAACGCGCTGAGCGTACAAAATTCCGTATTGAAACGCCTTGCCAAATTCAGAGCCGGTCGCGTCATATTTTCCCATTAAACCGGTACCGATACCGCGAAACATTTGCGCCAAAACTACGCCGGCATTTCCGCGCGCGCCAAATACAGCCGCCGTTGCAACCCGCCGACTCAAGCCGCCTATGCTGTCGTCTTTGGCGTCAGAAAGCGGCATAACTGCTGCGCCCATCGTTCGCAAAATGTGTGTACCTGGTAAAGTTCCCGCGCCAGGTTGTGAATTTATATTTTCGTATTCAAGCAGAAATTCGCTGTACGCACCGGAAACCATGCGCTTAAAATCTCCGCCGGTGATGACTTCCCTATTGCCAGTCATATTTAGCACCGCCTTCTCAAATTTGCCAAAAGTTTTAAAGGTTATTTTGAATAATTCGCGAAATAAACTGAATAACCTTTTAAAGCGAGGTGAATTTTAATGCCCGTAAAAAAAACTAAGAGTACCGCTGCCGATAAATCCAAACGCGGCAAAACTAAAAAAACTCCCGCACAAAATAAATCCACGCGCAATAAAATTGACAGAGCCGACACCGAAAAAATTTTCGCGCTGGATATCGGGACGCGCAGCGTTATCGGTATCGTTGCCGAAAAAGAACCCAGCGGTCTCTTAAAAATTATCGCCACGCGCCGCGAAGAGCACAAAACCCGCGCCATGCTCGACGGTCAAATTCACGACGTGCCGAAAGTTGCTGAAGTCATTGAAAAAGTGCGTGACGAACTTGTTGAAGAAATTGGCGAAGATTTGAAAAGCGTAGCAGTTGCCGCCGCCGGTCGCGCCCTGTACACTATGACGGCGGACGCCGAAATGGAAATTCACGGCGCTATCACGCCCGAAATTCAAAACAATTTGGAATTCGCCGGTGTCCAACTCGCGCAGGCGAAACTTGCCGAATCAAATACAATTCCCAAACAAACCAGTTATTATTGCGTCGGGTTCAGCGTCATAAATTACGAACTCGACGGCATTCAGCTGAAAAGTTTAATCGGTCAGCGCGGAAAAATAGCTAAGGCTAAAGTTATCGCAACTTTCCTGCCGCGTCAAGTCATTGATTCAATGCAGGTTGCTTTAAGTTCCTGCGATTTGGAAATGCGCGCGTTAACCTTAGAGCCAATCGCCGCCATCAACGTTTTAATTCCGCCCACAATGCGCCATTTAAATTTAGTTTTGGTTGATATCGGCGCGGGAACTTCCGATATCGCCATTACCAAAAACGGCTCTGTCATTGCTTACGGAATGGTGCCAATTGCCGGCGACGAAATTACCGAGGCGCTCAGTCAGAAATTTTTGCTGGATTTTAATATCGCCGAAGAAATTAAGCGCAGGGCGGCTAACGGCGAAACTTCGACTTTCACGGATATTTTGGGTACGACGCACGAATTGACTGCCGAAGAAATTATCAGCGAGGTTAATGACAGCATAACTCATTTGGCGGCGGAAATTGCGCAGACGATTTTGGAACTCAACGGCAATGATATTCCGCAAGCGGTTATGTTGGTTGGCGGCGGCTCATTGACGCCCAATCTTCAGAAATACGTTGCCGCGGCTTTAAATATGCCCGAATTGCGCGTTGGCGTCCGCAAGCCCGATGTCGTTGACGGTATCACAAGCATTCCAAAAGAATTGTGTATGCCCGACGCCGTGACGCCGCTTGGTATTTTGAAAATCGCCTCGATTAATAATCTGCACTTTTTGACGGTTTATATAAATGACGACGAATACGCGCTGTTCCATTTCCAACAGCTGACGATTCGCGACGCCCTTTTGAACGCCGGTATTCAGCTTAGAAAATTCAACGGCAAACCTGGTTTAGCGCTGATGGTTACGGTGGACGGCGAAAGAAAATTTTTCCCTGGCAGTATGGGAACTTTCGCAACGCTCAAAATGAATGGCAAAGACGCCGAACTTGAGACGCCGCTTGAGGATAGATGCAAAATTAAAATCGAACGCGGCGCTGACGGTGAGCCGCCCGTTTTGAAAATCAGCGACGTAGTTCCCGAATTGCCGAGTTTCACCGTGAAAATCAACGGCGAGATTTTTAAAATCACGGCTAAAGTCATTATCAACGGCGACGCGGCTTTGCCCGAACAAATTTTGAAAGACGGCGACGATATCAAACTTTCGCTGGCGAGTACGATTGGCGAAGTGCTGAGAATTGCCGGATATTCGCCCACCGATTTTAAACTGCACTATCAGCTGAACGGGCGCGATTTGCGCTACACTTGCACGCCGAAAATTTTAATGAATGACGTCGAGGCAAAAATTTCTTTGCCGGTTCACGACGGCGACAACATTGAATATATCGCCAATGACAACCCGCGCGTTTCCGACGTGCTGAATTTGTCGGGCGTCAATTCTTCGATTAAAATTTTTTACAGCGGCGAAGAGTACGAAGTGCCGACCGTGTCGAATATCGATTTGACGGTGAATAACCGCCCCGCGAATATGAGCACGCTGATTATCGACGGCGCGCGGATAAGTTATCGCAAATCCGCAAAACAGGTTGCCACGGTTAGCGACGCGCTTTTGGCTGTCGATTTCAAACCGCCGCCAACGGACAGCCGCATGAGTTTTGAAATTAAAGTTAACGGCGTCCACGCGGATTTTGCCGAGCCTATGAAAAATGGCGATACCCTCGAAGTGATTTTGAAGTCGCCCGACGGCACGGTTATTTCCACGGCGAACAGCATTGAAATTCCGGCGAAACTTTCAGATATGCCGACGAATCAGATAAATAGCCGCGAACCGAAATTGCGGCGCAGGCTTACCATTCAAGATTTTATCCGCAATGATTGAGGAGGGCTTTGATTGAATTTTAAATTGAAAAAAAGTTTAGCGGCGATTTTGACGGGCGGGATTTTGATTTTCGGCGCGAATGCAACGGCTGAAGAAATTCCTTCCGCGCAGAAAATTTTTGAAGAAACTTACCTTGCCACGCCGCCAAATGAGCGCCCCTTTAATCAGAGCATTATGCTTTTCGGTACAAATTTTCACGTCGATATCAGCGCTCAGGGCGTCCTGCGCGACGATTTGAAAATGAGCGGCGATATGGCGTTTGAATATATCAACCCCGAAACAAACCGCGCGGCGGCTAACAAAATGCCGTTTTACCTTGAACAGCGCGACGATAATTTGATTCTGTACGTTCAGCGCGGCTCGAAGTGGCAGAAATTTTCTTTGCCGAATTTTGATTTGCTTGATTTGCAGAAAAATATTAAAGCCGTTGAAATTATCGGCGAAACCAACACGCAACGGATTTTCACCGTGACGGTGAGCGGCGAAAAAATTGCCGCGGCTCTGCGCGAATACGACGACGAACAGGATACAACGGCGCTGTCTATGGCGGAAGTTTTGGCGCAGAAAAAATTTTTGCACAACTTAACCGCCGCCTTCAACGCAACTGATTTGACTTGCACGTGGACTTTTGACAGGCAGACTGACGAAACGGTTTCCGCCGCGATTGATTTAACGCCGCTTGTCAAATCTTACGCGAAAAATATTCTCGACGAAGCCGCCGCCGGTACTGCCGACGTCACCAACGAAGATAAATTGCTGATGGAGTCGATTGGGCGCTACAGCGAATTTCATTTTCTGCTGAATTACGCGGGCGTTGACGCCAAAAAAAATATGACTCCGCCCGCCGCTGCGCGCAAAGTCGAACTTGACAACGATATTTTTGAAGATTTTCTTAAGCTTATGGCGACTGCAAATTGACGCGAATTGTAAAGCTGATTGCGTCGTCGTCAATCTGCGAATTTTCCAGCTTAACGCTTTCCTGCGTGGAAGTTTTTAAGCGGCTCAAATAATTTTTCACAGCGTCCGGCGTTTCGGCTGAACCTTCGAGTTCCAGAAATTTGCCGGTCGTTTTCATTTTGCGCAGATTAATTTGGTTGCTGACTTTACTAATTTTCAACAGCAGATTAAAATTTTCGGAGGTAACATTTTGGTTTGCGCAAAGATTGTTAAGGCGCTTCATTTCGGCAACGTCCGCGTCGAGATTTTCTTTGAGCGACAAAAATTCGCTTTGAGATTTCAAAAAATCCTGCGCCGATTCCAACTGCGCGAACGCTGAAAAATAATCGTGGCTGAGTTTGGCAGAAATTCCCGCGATTATCAGCAGGAAAATTGCCGCCGCCGTCAACGAGATTTTTGTGAAATTCCACGCGCTGAATTGTTGCGCCAGGATATTGGGCTGTTTGCGGGCTTGAATGATTTCTGCGGCGAAAATTGCGCGGTTGAAGGGCGTAACGGCGCGGTCTGAATTGGTTTCCGGAAAAGCTGTTAGGGCGCAAAGTTTTATTGAAAATTTTTTACAGGCGGAAAAATATTCGTCGACGATAGACGCGGGCAAAGTTTCCATCCAAATATCGTCACCGATTTTCATTGAAGTGTAGCGGGCGGTTTTGCCGACGTGCGCCAGCGCCCAGGTTTTTACTGCGTCGGGAATTTCCTTTTCGGGGACGCTGTTAAATTCGATTTGAAAAGTTGTAGCCTCGCCTTCGCGCAGGCAAATTCCGATTCGCGCAGTTTTCCAACCGCGTTTCGCGCAGGCGTCGGCGATAGCCTTAGCAAATTGTTCAGTGGCTGAAATATTGCTTTGCGCGTCGATTTCAAAATTAATTTCGGCGGTTTCAATTTTATCAGTCAACCGCGCCAGAAAAATTTTATCTTCGTCGCCGTACGCTCCGACAAATTCGTTGGTATTATCGCGAAAAAAATTAATTAGCCCCATAAATTTTCCCCTAATTAAAAAAACACAAACCAGAAGCCGCCCACGGACGGGCGGCTCTGCGGCGCGCTTGTCA
Source organism: uncultured Selenomonadaceae bacterium (assembly GCA_905235685.1). Taxonomy (GTDB): domain Bacteria; phylum Bacillota; class Negativicutes; order Selenomonadales; family Selenomonadaceae; genus Quinella. The sequence goes on along the minus strand of CAJOMO010000009.1, from coordinate 57,827 downwards.
CGTGATGTGACAATCCGCGCCGCGCTTTTCTTTGCAACTTTCTTTTACTATAAAAGAAAGTTGATAGTTAATTAAATTTTTTAGTTAATCTCAAGAGCACGCGGGTAATTCGCAAGCCGTCAACTTCCTCAACGTAGAAAGTATTGCCGTCATAGGAGGCGCTTTGACCGACGCGCGGCTCGCCGCCAATTTTATCGCTCAGCCAGCCGCCGACAGTGTCAACATCTTCGTCGTGAATTTCAATATCAAATTCGTCTTCAAGATCTTCAAGCAACATTTTCGCGTCAATCGAATACAAATTTTCCGCGCGCTTTTCGGATTTGGGGCGTTCTTCGTCAAATTCGTCTTGAATATCGCCGACAAGTTTTTCAACAATATCTTCAATGGTAACCATGCCCGAAGTTCCGCCGTATTCGTCAACCACGATAGCCAATTGCGAACGATTTTTTTGCATCATTTTCAGCAAAACGCTGACGTCCATACTTTCCGGCACGACAAAAACTTTCCGCGCAAGTTTCGCCAAATTCGGCTTGAGCTGCTTATTGCCCGTCAGCCGCCACGTGATTAAATCTTTGACGTGCAAAAATCCAATGATATGATCTTTGTCCTCGTTGCAAATCGGGTAACGCGTCATTTGTTCGTCAAGCATCGTCTGCAAATTTTCTTCGTAGGGTTTATTGACGTACAGGCAAACCATATCGGTTCGCGGTACCATTATTTCGCGCACGCTCAATTCGGTAAAATCGAAAACATTATCGACAAAATCAACTTCGGTATCGTCGACTAAGCCCTGCTTGTGGCTTTCCTCCATCAGTAAACGAATTTCTTCCGGATTATGCGCAACTTCGCCTTCGCCCGAATGGTGCAAGCCCAAATGTTTCGATACGAAAGTTGCCGTGACGTTCAGCATTATAACGAACGGGTACATGACTTTCCAAAAAATTAACATTGGCAGCGCGATATTCAGCAAAATCGTTTCCGTGCTTGCGATTGCCATTGACTTTGGCGTCAATTCGCCTAAAATTATGTGCGCGGAAGTGATTAACGAAAATGCCAGCGCGAAAGAAATTGTGTGTTCAAGCGTTTCTCCCAAACCCAGCGAATGAGTTATCGGCGCGATTAATTCTGCCACAAACGGCTCGCCAACCCAGCCTAAGCCCAATGACGCTAAGGTTATGCCCAGCTGCGTTACGGATAAAGCTTCGTCGAGTTCGTCGGTTAATTTTTTTGCGTAAACCGCCCGCTTGTTGCCTTCTTGAATCAAAGTTTCCAAACGCGACGGGCGCATTTTCACGCAGCAAAATTCCGCCGCTACAAAAAATCCGTTCATTCCAATTAAAAATGCTACTAATAAAAATTGAAGTATTATGGGGACGACGTCCAAGGATTGAGACCTCCTAAAAAAAATTTTTCTACCATTATAACATTTTTTCTAGTGTAATTCAGCATTTCTTTTTAGAAAAGAAACGCTGGCAAAGAAAATCGCCCGCGCTAAATTAATTCGCGTCACGCTCATTAGGGGCGCGGGCGGGGGTTCGCGCCGCCCATCCTTGGGCGGCGTCCAGATTGATAATTAGGGGATATTTTTATGCAATTAATTTTACCGAAAATAATTTTTAGTAAGCTTATGCGCGCCGTCGTCGAGTTTGATATGATTCAAGACGGCGATAAAATTTTAATCGGACTTTCCGGCGGCAAAGACAGCCTGCTGCTAACTTACGCGCTCGCCACTTTAAAACAGCGTATTCACAAAAAATTTGAACTCACCGCCATTACAATCAATCCAATGTTCAACGCAGATTTTCAAGTCGACACGCTCAAAAATTTTTGCGCCGATTTAAATATTCCCCACGAAATTCACAACGTCGATATCAACAGCGTCATTCAGGCGCGCCCCGATAAAAGCCCCTGCTTCACCTGCGCTTATTTTCGCCGCGCCGCCATTAATCGCATCGCTAAAGAAATTGGAGCAAATAAAGTTGCCTACGCTCACCACCTCGACGACGCCGTTGAAACTTTTTTTATGAGCTTGCTGTCGTCCGGTCAGCTAACCGTTTTCACGCCAAAAACTTTCCTCAGCCGCTCCAATTTAACCGTCATTCGCCCGCTCGTTTACCTGCGCGAATACCAAATCGACAGCTTTATCAAAAACAGCAACTTCGATATCGTCAAATCGCCTTGCCCCGTCGACGGCAAAACTAATCGCCAAGTTATTAAAAATCTTATTCGCGACCTCGGCAAAAATTTTCCCGATTTGTTTGAGCACCTCGCCGCCGCTCTGCGCGAAAGTTCTATCGGCGAATTGTGGAGCGCCCCAAAAACTTTAGCCGAAATGCGCAAAACTTATTTTTCCTACGTTTCAAGTAATTTCGTACTTGACGATTGAAAGATTGTGTTCCAAATTTAAATTTATCTGCGTGCCGTCTTCAAGCCGAATTACCGGCAACGACGCAAAATCTTTCGGATAAAAAATCACCGTGCCTTTGCGCCCGTCCTTCAAAACAACGTGCGAGCCAATCAAATGATCTTTAATGCGCGTAATGAACGGAACGCAAACGTGCGGGTCCAATCGAGAAAATTGGCTTTTCGCGAAAAGATTAATCGCGTCAAACGGCGTCTTTTTCAAATGCCCGGGGCGCTCCGAAATCAGCGCGTCATAAGCATCAGCCGCGGCGATAATTTTTGCGAACGGGTGAATATCCTTGCCGCGAATACCGCTCGGAAATCCGGAGCCGTTCATATATTCGTGGTGCTGATAAACGGCGGTCGGTATCGGCTCGGCAAAATTCAAATCGCGCAGCATATTTCGCCCAATTTGGCAGTGCGTTTTGTAAAGCTGAAGTTCCGTACCTTGAAAATCCTCGACGGTTCGGTGAAGGAAAGTCGGCGGAAATTTAAATTTTCCAATGTCGTGAAGGAAGGCGGCGGTAACAATTTGGCGAATTTCAGCCCAATCAAGCTCCATCCATTTCGCCATAATTCCGGCAAAAATCGCCACGCGCTCGCAATGTTGCGCTAAAGTGTTGTCCATATGCCCCAAATTGAACAGATAATTAATCGAACCGGCGTCGTCAGCCAGCGGCAAAATCCGCGCCACCAACATTATCATCGGCGATTTGATATCACCGCCAACTTTTATCTCCGCGAAAATTTTATTCGCCAGCTTGTTAATTTTGTTGAAGCCGCGGTTAAACGACGAATCTTTGCTTTGCAGCGATATAACCTGCTGGTAAAGTTTGCTCATATCAAATTCGTCTTTCACGCATACCCGCGGGATTTTCATATTTTTCAGCAAGACAATTTGCCTTTCATTCAAAACGGTATTTGCCAGAAACAGCACAATGAAATCTGAATTGGTGACGGTTTGTGCAAGCGTCATTCCTGGTTTAAGCGCGTCTATTTCGATTGTTTTCAAGATAATTGCCTCCTTCACGCTTGACAGTATAATTCAAATGATAAGAAATTACAATTCAAAAATTTTGCTTGACAGATTGAAGATTAGCGGCTATAATACGCCTTGTTCGAAGGAACGTGGGGTTGTAGCTCAGTTGGTTAGAGTGCCTCGTTGACATCGAGGAGGTCACAGATTCGAGTTCTGTCAGCCCCACCAATTTTTTTGCTCATTTAGCCCAGTTGGTAGAGCATTTCCGTCACATGGAAGGGGTCGGGGGTTCGAGTCCCTCAATGAGCACTGAAAAATTTATCGTTACGAACTCAAATAAATGTGTTATAATCACCGAAACTGTTAAAAAAGTTGAGGTGATTTTTTTTATGAAGTACAATCGGATTTTTGCAATGGGCGATATTCACGGGCGATTTGACAGGCTGTCGTCCGTTTTTAACAAAATTAAATTCGATCCCGAACAAGATTTTATGATACTGCTGGGCGATTATATCGACCGCGGAAATGAAAATCTTCACTGCCTGCAATGGGCTATGAAAATGAGCGAGCTGAAAAATGTTGTGGCGCTGCGCGGCAATCACGAACAGATGATGCTGACTTTTTACGTAATGCAGACTTTTGAATCGGCAATTTGGATACCAAACGGCGGCAACCGGACTAAGGCGGAAATGGACGAATGGCTTCAAAATGATCCCGAATTTCTGATAAAGGCGCTGAAATTTATTAAAAAGCGTCCGTTTTATTATCAAATGTTCATTGACGGCAAAGAATATATTTTCGTGCACGCGGGCTTGAAACCTGGCGTACCTCTGGAAAATCAAGAGCCGGATTCGCTGCTATGGATACGCGAAGAATTTTACAACAATTATTACGGCGACGCGGAAGTTGTTTGCGGACACACGCCGACGCCGTATTTCGGTACGATTGAAGGCGTCGAAGATAGAGATCCGTATGTGCCGATTCGTTTGCCGAATAAAATTACGTTGATGGACACCGGCTCATTTTTGCCGCGTGGGCGAATTTCCTGCATAAATATTTTGACGGGCGAAATTTGGCAAAGCGACAATTGAGGAGGCGATTTTTTTGGCGATTAAAATAATTTTATCGGACATTGACGGAACATTTTTGACGGACGACAAGCGAGTAACTGAATTGACGTCGCGGGCGGCGCGAAAGATTTTGGCGGCGGGTTTGAAATTTGTTTTGGTATCGGCGAGAATGCCGGAGGCGATTTACCCGATAACGGACGGAATAAATTTGCCGCGAATACCGGTAATAAGTTACAGCGGGGCGCTGGTTTTGACTGAAGCCGAAGAAATTTTGTACGACAAAAAGATGCCGCCTTTGGACACAGAAAAAATTTTGGCGGAAATGGCGGCGCGGTGGTCGGATATCAGCGTGAATTATTACACGGGGCGTAAATGGTACGTGCGGGCGATAGACAAGCGGGTACAGCGCGAAATTGACATAACTTCGGCGCGGGCGGAAATAGCCGATTTTTCCGAATTGATTCGCGCAGGGATTTTGCCGAACAAGATTTTGGTAATGTGCGAGCCGCCGGTTTGCGAGGAAATGGAGCGTGAATTGCAGACATTTGAAAAATTGAATGTGGTAAGGTCAGCGCCGCATTTACTGGAGATAATGGACAAGAGCGTATCGAAGGCAACGGGAATTGACGTACTTTTGAAACATTACGGCTTGACGGTGGACGAGGCGGTGGCGTTTGGCGATAATTACAACGACATTGAAATGTTGCAGTACATACCGCGGAGTGTGGCTATGAGAAATGCACCTGCGCGAATACAGGAGATAGCCGCGGCGGTTACAGATTCAAACGAAGACAGCGGCATATACAATTATTTGGTAAAAATCGGCGTAATAACCCCATAACCGAAAATAAAAAGCCGCCAGGAGCATGCTTTGCTTACGCAAACCACGCAGGACGGGCGGCTCTGTGGCGCGCTTGTCACGTGATGTGACAATCCGCGCCGCGGTTTTCTTTGCAACTTTCTTTTACGATAAAAGAAAGTTGATATTAAATTTATCTCTTGGTATTGATAATAGTTTCAAGCATTTCGTCAGCGACAGTCATAATTTTGGAATTGGATTGGAAACCGCGCTGTGTAACGATCATATCAGCGAGTTCAGAGGCAAGTTCGACGTTGGACATTTCAAGGGCAGACGGCGTTAATGAGAGACCGAGCGCGTCAACAGTTTTAATATTCGCAGTACCGGAGTTATTTGACGCTTGATAAAGACTTGTACCAACCTTAGTTAAACCGGCGGAATTGACGAACTGCGCGACTGCGATTTGCGCTTCCGTACGAAGGATACCGTTTGAATATGAGCCGGTAATGATGCCCGAGCCGTCAATTTCAATGCTTGTCAAGATACCGTAAGCATTGCCGTCAGAGGTGGCGTAAACGGTGGTATTTCCGGCGTACTGCGTGGTATCGTCAAAAGTAAACGAAGAAGTTGTTGGGGACGCACCATTGCCATTCGAATAAACGGTATACAGCGACGAACCCTGGGTAGCCGAGGCGTTGTAAGTACCGTCCTCATTGTAATAAACATAAGTGGGCGCACCGTCAGCAGGGTTGCCGCTGGATTCGTCCATAACAACATTCAAATAGCCGCTGATTGTCGAACCGTCATCTTCAGTGAACGAGAATTTATAAGTAGGACCAGCCTGCCCTTCAGTCGGCGACATATATACACGCCAGCGATTATCCCAGGAAACCTGGTCGGCGTCAACGCTTTGCGAAGTGCCATCGCTCAATGTTACTACGTAGTTTGTCAAATTGCCGTCGTCGTCGGTTTCAACTTCCAAAGTGGTGTAGTTAATATTATTGCCTTCTTCGTCAACGACCCTTGCAAGAGTGAGCGCGTCCGAAGTAATATTTTCGTCATAGCTTGAAGCGTCTTTGTCAATGAGAACGGGGACTGCGTGCGAATTACCTTCAGAGTCATAAATCGTTGCAATGGTAGTAATAGGGACGCTGTGGTTTCTTTGATAAAAGCCGCTGGTAACTTTTTGAGTTGAGCCGTCGCTAAGTGTCAAAGTTGCCGCAATGACATTCACGCCGTCAACATTAACCGAGTCAAAAATCGTTTCATTGACGCTGTACGTGCCGGAGGTGATTGTTTCTAGGTCGCCGTTGGTATATTGAACTTTAACGGTATTACCGGCGTTGTAGCTGATTGAACTGGGGTAAGTGTGCGATTGGTTTAAACTGTCGCGGACTTCAATTTTGGTAATGGTTGCCTCAAGGTTGCTGGTTGTCAAATTGCCTTCAGTAACGCCGGTAAGCAAAGCTGAATCGCCAGTTGCAATATCGGAAAAGGCGCTGCCGAGTTCAAAAGCAGTACCGGCGGTAAAACCATTTTCAGTAGCCGCCGCCGTAACTGTAACCGTGCTGCCGTTCGACAAAGTAAACGTTACGTAAGTATCGTCTGTAAGCGTGGTAACGGTTTGGTCAACGGTATAGTCAATGCGCTGGATAGTGTAATTGGTATCGTTGATAGTAACCGTGGCGTTAGAGCCGCTTGTGGCGTATCTGGTGCCGTGTGTGGGCGTCCAAGCCGCCGAAGTCGATTCGTCGGTGATATCGCCAAGTGTAACGGTTTCAGTGCTGCCTTCAGCTTTTGCCGTGATTGTGGTTGTCATAACGCGCGAATCGTAAGTCATATACAGCGCGTCGAGAACTCTGATTTCGGAAACAGTGCGAAATTCCAAAACCGCCGTAGGGTCAGCCGTGCCGCCGCCGCTGGTGTAAGAAATTGCCGTGATAATTGGCGAAGCAGAATTGACGTTGCCGGAATAATCAACTGTCGTGGTTTGAGTGCCGCCCATGGTTTGCCCCGCTTTGACAACGATATTTTCGGGAACAGCATTTGTATTGAGCAAGCCCTCGGTGGCGTTCCAACCTTGAACATAAAGACCGCTGCCTGGTAAAACGTAATTGCCGTTGGTGTCAAATTCAAACGCGCCGTCGCGGGAATAATAGTAATTGTCGCCGTTCATCAAAACGAAAAGCCCGTTGCCGTTAATTGTAACGTCTGTATTTTTACCGGTAGCCTGCGCCGAGCCGTCCGTGAAAATCATATCCACGCTGGCAACATTGGAACCAAGACCAATCTGTTTGGGGTTGATACCGCCCAAATTATCGCTCGGAGAAGACGCGCCGGACGAAGTTTGCGAAAGCATATCCGAAAAAGTTACGCGGCTGGATTTGAAACCAACTGTGTTAATGTTTGCAATGTTGTTGCCGATAACGTCCATTCGCGTCTGGTGAGATTTCAAACCGGATACACCGGAAAACAGGGAACGCATCATAATAAATCACCTTTCTTTGCTGTTATTCGACGAAATTTGAATCGCCGCGGGGTCAGATTTTCTATGACGCTCCATGTCACTGCTGCGAACTCCATTCGACGAATTTTTACGTCTGACCTTGAAATTTTTATCAGTTTTATTTGTAAGATTCGTTCTGCACTTACGAATATTATATCGAAGTTTGCTTTTTTCAACTTAAATTTTTCTTGCAATTTGTTCGCCACTGTGCTAAACTTCCTTGCGTTGAATTAAATTGGGTGAAAGGAGTGTCCGATTTGCCAAATATCAAATCCTCAAAAAAAAGCGTGCAGCTCGATGCTAAACGCCATGAACGTAACGTCGCCGAAAAAGTTCGTATGAAAAAGGCTCAAAAACTCGTTATGGCTGCTATCGCCAAAAATGACGCCGCTGAAGCTAAAAAACTTCTTCCGGCTGCCCAAAAAGCGATTGACCAAGCGGCGGCAAATAATACAATTCATAAAAATGCGGCAGCTCGTAAAAAATCTAGACTTACTTTGAAAGTTAATGCCATTTCTGCATAATCAGTTCGGCATTTCTTTTCTTGAAAAGAAACGCCTAGCAAAGAAAAGGGCGGCGCGGGTTGTCACATCACGCATCACGTGACAAGCGCGACGCGGGGGCGCTCATCCTTGAGCGCCTCTTTTTGTTTGGTGGATAATTTTTTAATGGGCGTTATCGAAGTAGTCAATCTTCATGGCACGCTTAACTCGACGCAAAACCTCCGAAGCTTTCGCTCGCGCCGCTCGCGTTCCTATTTCAAGCATCTTCATCACTTCGTCGGGGCGATTTTCATATTCAGCACGTCGCCGCCTTATTGGCGTCAATATTTCTTCCAAAACGTCCAGTAAATATTTTTTAACTTTGACGTCGCCCAAACCGCCGCGTTGATAATGCGCCTTCATTTCCGCAACCGTCGCCTTGTCTTCACAAAATGCGTCAAGATACGTAAAAACAACGTTGCCTTCAATGTGTCCAGGGTCAGTCACTTTGATATGCAGCGGGTCGGTGTACATGTCCTTGATTTTCGCGGCAACCGTGTCGCTGTCGTCGCTCAAATAAATGCAGTTGCCCAAAGTCTTGCTCATCTTCGCTTTGCCGTCAATTCCAGGCAGGCGGCGGCAAGTTTGATTTTGCGGCAGGAAAATATCCGGCTCAATCAAAACTTCGCCGTAAAGTTCATTCATTTTGCGGACAATTTCGCGCGTCTGTTCCAACATCGGCGCTTGGTCTTCGCCTACCGGAACAACATTCGCGTCAAAGGCTGTGATATCCGCCGCTTGACTTACCGGATAACACAAAAAGCCCGCCGGTATGCTCGTTTCAAAATTTTTCTGCGCGATTTCGGCTTTGACGGTCGGGTTTCTTTCAAGGCGCGAAACCGTCACCAAATTCATGTAGTAAGCCGTCAACTCAAAAAGTTCGGAAACCTGCGATTGAATAAACATCGTGGATTTAGCGGGGTCAAGTCCGACAGCTAAATAATCCAGTGCCACGTTGAAAATATTTTCGCGAACAGTCGCCGGCGTTCCCGCGTGGTCAGTCAAAGCTTGCGCGTCCGCTATCATTATAAAAATTTTGTCGTATTCGCCGGAATTTTGCAACCGGACTCTTTCGCGCAGACTTCCAACGTAATGACCCAAATGCAATTTGCCGGTTGGTCTATCGCCTGTCAATATCGTTTTCATTAAATTAACTCCTTATCCAAAATAATCTTCAATGCCGTCTAAAATTCCTTGCGCCGCCTGCTTAATTCCTTCGTCGGAGTCTAACAGTTTTTCTTCGTCGGCATTTGAAATAAAAGCAAGTTCAATCAGCGTGGCGGGCATATCGGTATGGCGCACGACGTAAAAGTTGCAAGATTTAGTGCCGCGGCTCGGCGTCCTAAGTTGTTCGCAAATCGCCCGTCTAATCGCGTCTGCCAATTTGTAAGATTTGTTGCCGGTGCTCTGCGCGAAATAATATCCGGTTGTGCCGCGCGCCGCGGGGTTGGTGAAACTGTCGGCGTGAATTGAAATGAAAATCACTGCGTTAGATTTATTTGCCACGTCGCAACGCGCTTGAAGTTCCTCAATCGCCGAGGCTCTATCGCCTTTGGCTGAAACTTGCTTGTCTGCGTGCCGCGTCATTATGACTTTTGCGCCTTCAGCCTTCAAAAGTTTCTCAAGTTCCAGAGCTACCCGCAAGGTTACGGATTTTTCGGTAACGCCGGTTGGTCCAATAGCGCCCGAATCGCCGCCGCCGTGTCCTGCGTCTATGCAAATGATTTTGCCCTTCAAATGCATAATATCTTCCAAATCTTGATCAAGTTCTGTCAACGAAGGATCTCCGCTGGCAGGATTTTTTTCATCCGGCTTATCAGTTTTTTTGTCAGTTTTTTTGTCAGTTTTCTTGCCGGATTTTTTGTCGGATTTTTTGTCGTCCTGTTTAGCGGGAGTTTCATTTTCATCTTCAGTTTCGGTTGAACTTTCGGTCGTGCCAACAAAAGGCTCGTCAATTTCGCCTTCGTCTGGATTTTCAATTTCCGGCGGATTGTCAATTTCAATTTCGGGCTCAGGCTCGGGCTCTGGTACAAAATTTGGATCTGTTAAATCAATGACAAATCTTTGCCCGCTGGGTCCGCCGCTTAGCCAAAAAAGTTTTGTGGCGGAAATTGTTTCGATAACCACACGAACTGTCGAGGGGTCGTACTGCGCGACTTTGATTCTGCTTGCCGCCGAAGAATTTATCTCAATGTCTTTCTTCATCTTTTTGACGTTAATCCAGGTATTTTTGAAAGAAACAATCAGCCGCGAAGGATATTCCAGATAAGATTCCGTGTACTCGACTTGCCTGCTCATATCCAAAACGATTCTAACTTTGCCTGGCTCAACGCTGTAGCGTAAATTTTTAACTTCAGTTTTGTTTGTCAAATTCGCCGCCGCCTCACCTGTCGAACTCATTAAAATAAAAATGAGGAGACCCGCCAATATTTTCTTAACCACACAAAGCCTCCTCATCAAATTAAGTTTCATATGAACCATAACGCTGCTCAAGTTTTTTGAAAATCCACGTCAATAGCGCCGTCATTATCAAGTAAAATGCCGCGGCTATCACAAACGGCGTCATATCAAATTCGCGCTGCACAATTGTTCGCGCCACGCGCAACAAATCATTCATCGCCAAAATGTAAATCAGCGAAGTGTCTTTGACCAAATTTATTGTTTCGTTGGAAATTGGCGGCAGTACCACGCGTAAAACTTGCGGGAAAATTACGTAGCGCATCATTTGCCAATGTTTTAAGCCCAAAGCCTTTGCCGCCTCATATTGCCCTTTGGGTATCGCCTGTATTCCTGCGCGAAAGATTTCTGCGAAATACGCCGCGTAGTTCATCGTGAAGGCTAAAAGCGCCGCCGCAAAATCCGGCAGTCTTATTCCAACCATCGGCAACGCGAAATACACGAACAGCAACTGCAACATAAGCGGCGTTCCGCGCATTATCCAAACGTAAAATTCCATCGCGTATCTTAGCGGCGCGAAGGTTGAAATTCGCCCCAAAGCCGCCAACCCGCCGATTGGCACGCTCAACGCCAATGTTACCAAAAAAATTGTCAAAGTAACTTCTGCGCCCTGCAAAATCAGGAGCGTCATGTTTAAAAATTTTTCCATTGAATTAATTCTTAGCTTTGATTAAATTTGTACCAAACCATTGCTCAGAAATTTTCGCCGCCGTGCCGTCTGCAACCATTTCGTCGAAAACTTTTTGAACTTTATCGCGCAGAGCCGTATTTTCTTTGGCAAAGGCAATTCCAAATTCGCTGACAGGACCAACCGTGATATTCAGCACTTCAAATTTGCCGGGCTGTTTCGACATATTGTAAAGCCCGACAATTTCGTCGCAAACGAGCGCGTCAAGTCTGCCATTTTCCAAATCCATAAACGCGCTGATATAATCGCCGTAGGTTTTAAATTCGGCAAAAGTATTCAACAAATTTTCGTTGCCGGTAATGTAAGCTTCAGCGGTTGAGCCGGATTGAGTACCAACAGCTTTGCCCGCCAAATCAGCCTCTGAAGTAATTCCCTGGTCGTCGCCCACGCGTACGAAAATCACCTGGCGATTGTCCATGTACGGCGCGCTGAACAACATATTTTCTTGACGTTCGGGCGTAATGTCCAAACCGTTCCAAAGAATATCGATTCTGCCGGACTTCAATTCGGCCTCTTTGCTGCTCCAATCGATAGCTTTAAATTCAACTTCGCTGCCGAGGCGTTTTGCCGCTTCTTTCGCCAAATCCACGTCAAAGCCCGTAATTTGATTGTTTTCGTCTTTGAAACCCATCGGCGGATATTCGTCGTCAAGCCCGATAACAATTTTCTTGCTGTCAGCAGAGCCGCCCGAATCGCCGCCGCCACCGCAACCCGTTAAAACCATTGACAAAAGTAGCAACGCCATCAGAAAAAATCTCTTCATTTTGGTAAACATCCTTCCGTTTATGAAAATTAGTTGTAAATTCGTTGCGGTAATATTCGGCAATTCGATTCGTTATTCCTGCAAAAAATAAAGCGTGACATTGCATAAATAAAAAGTTAAAATCTGCGCGAGAAATTTTTTGGAGGTCATCGTATGGATTTTGTTCACCAACTGATTCAGCAGCTGATAAACGGCGTAAGTCTGGGCAGTATTTACGCACTAATCGCGCTGGGCTACACAATGATTTACGGAATTATCAAGCTGATAAATTTTGCGCACGGCGACATTTATATGGTTGGCGCGTATTTGGGATTTTTCGGCGTGACGGCGGCGGGCTTACCGATTTTGCCCGCGCTTTTAATTTCAATGTTCGTCACGGGCTTATTGGGAATGGTCGTTGAGAAATTGGCGTACAAACCGCTCCGGCACGCGCCGCGAATTTCGATTTTAATCACGGCAATTGGCGTGTCATTTTTCCTTGAATATACCGGAATGTACTTCGTGACACCGACGCCGCGGACTTTCCCCGACGTCATTGGAAATATTTCTTTCAACGCGGGCGGATTCATAATCAACGGGCAACAAGTTTTGATTTTCGCGATAACAATAATTTTGATGGCGCTTTTAACGTACATTGTGCAGAAAACAAAATTGGGCAAAGCAATGCGCGCGGCAAGTTTCGACACGGAGACAGCGCAGCTCATGGGAATTGACGCGGACAGAGTAATTTCGATGACATTTTTTATCGGCTCAAGTTTGGCGGCAGCGGCGGGCGTCCTGGTCGGCGTCTACTACAACACAATCGATCCGCTTATGGGAATAATGCCAGGCTTGAAGGCGTTCGTGGCGGCGGTATTGGGCGGAATAGGAATTTTGCCGGGCGCGGTTGTCGGCGGAATAATTTTGGGCGTGATTGAGGCGCTCGTTGCGGGCTTTTTATCTTCGACTTTCAGAGACGCGGCGGCGTTCGCAATTCTGATTTTGGTTTTGTTAATCAAGCCGACCGGACTTTTCGGCAAAAATACTCATGAAAAGGTGTAATGTATGAACTCAGTTAGACGAAGAGATTTAACGATGCTGATAATCGGGCTGATAATTTTCGGCGTGATACAAGGAATGATTTCCGGCGGAATGATCGGCGCGTTTTGGCAGTTGAACATAATTTTGATTTGCGTAAACGTGATAATGGCAGTGAGTTTGAATTTAATCAACGGCTACACGGGGCAATTTTCAATCGGGCACGCGGGTTTTATGGCGGTCGGCTCGTACGTTGGAGTTGTGGCGACGACGAATTTTCATTTGCCGTTTATCGTGGCGTTAATTTTGGGCGCGATTTGCGCGGGAATTTTAGGATTTTTGATTGGCTTGCCGACTTTAAGGTTGCGCGGCGATTATCTTGCCATTGCGACTTTGGGCTTAGGCGAAATTATCAGAATCGTGATTATGAACATTGAATACGTAGGCGGCGCGGCGGGCTTTAAGGGCATTCCGCACTTGACAAATTTTGCGTGGGTTTACGGCGCGATGTTGATAACTTTGTTCTTCATAAAAAATTTTGTGAACAGTTCGCACGGGCGCGCGTGCATTGCCATTCGTGAAAATGAAATTGCGGCGGAGGCTATGGGCGTCAACACGACGAAGTATAAAGTTATGGCGTTTACAATCGGCGCGGCGTTTGCGGGAATTGCGGGCGGATTATTCGCTCACCAATTTTATTTAATCAGCCCGAACTCGTTTACATTTCTTGCGTCGTTCAATTATCTGATCATGGTTGTACTGGGCGGCATGGGCTCAATCACCGGCTCAATCGCGGGCGCGTTCGTCGTAACGTTTATCTCGGCGGCGCTGGCGTCATTTCCCGAAGTGCGAATGATAATTTACGCGTTGGCTTTAATCTTGCTTATGTTTTATCGCCCGCAAGGTTTATTCGGCTACATGGAAATTACAAACTTTACGCCGATAAAAAAAGTTTTGGATAAAATTTCCGGCAAGGAGGCGTGATTATGGCGGAAAATAAACCGTTACTGAAGGCGGAAGATGTTTCTGAAGTATTCGGCGGCTTGAAGGCTGTTGCTGATTTTAATTTTTACATCAACAAGGGCGAGCTTATCGGGTTAATCGGACCGAACGGCGCGGGCAAGACTACGATTTTTAATTTGATAACCGGCGTGTATGTACCGACAACCGGCGATATTCAATTGGACGGCGAATCGATTGTTGGACAGAAACCGTACGAAATTACGCAGCGCGGCATTGCTCGAACTTTCCAAAATATCCGGCTGTTCAGTGAGCTTAGCGTTTTGGATAATGTTAAAATTGCGTATCATTGCCACGTGAAATATGGTTTGATTGAAACGGTTTTGCGAATGGGCAGATATTTTACTGAGGAAAATGAAATCACGGCGGAAAGTTTGAAACTGCTGAAGATTTTTAAATTGGACGAACACGCCTATGAAGTTGCAAAAAATTTACCCTACGGCGCGCAGAGGCGATTGGAAATAGCGCGGGCGTTGGCGGCGAAACCGAAACTTTTATTGCTGGACGAACCGGCGGCGGGTATGAATCCGCAAGAAACTCATGAGCTTATGGAAATGATCCGTTGGATTAGAAAACAGTTCGGCTTAACGGTTTTGCTTATCGAACACGATATGAGCCTGGTTATGGGCATTTGTGAAAGAATTTATGTTCTCGAATATGGAATGATTATCGCCGAGGGTACGCCCGCCGAAATTCAAAACAACCCCGAAGTTATTCGCGCGTATCTCGGCACTGAATCCATGAATTGATATCAACTTTCTTTTGGCGCAAAAGAAAGTTGCAAAGAAAACAGCCGCGCATTAATTCGCTTCCAGCTCATTAGCGCGCGGCGGGTTCGCGCCGACATCCTGTCGGCGTCTTTGTTGTAGTTAGGAGACTTAACTATGGATACGAAAAATGCACTCGAAGTCGCAAAAAAAATTATCGCCGGCGAAAGGTTAACCGCCGCTGATAATTTCGATTTTCTGTTAAATGAGCCGCTCGAACAAATTCAGCACGGCGCTCACCTTATCCAGAAAAAATTTTGCGGCAACCACATTGACCTCTGCACTATCATTAACGGCAAGAGCGGACATTGCGGCGAAAATTGCAAATACTGCGCGCAGTCCGCCGCTCACCACACCGGCATTCTTGAATATAAATTTCTGCCCGCGGAAACTATTCTTGCCGCCGCGCGCGCCAACGAAAAAGCCGGCGTTAACAGATTTTCTATCGTTACCAGCGGGCGCGCCCTAACCGGTGAAGATTTTGACAAGGCGATCGACGCTTATAAACTCCTGCGCGAAAATCTCAAAATCGATTTATGCGCGTCGCACGGAATTTTGACTGCCGAACAATTTAAAAGGCTGCGCGCAACCGGCGTCACCAGTTACCACCACAACATTGAAACTTCGCGCAGATTTTTCCCGCAAATTTGTACCAGTCACACTTACGACGACAGAATTAACACAATTCGGCTCGCGCAGGCGGCGGGTTTCTGCGTTTGTTCGGGCGGAATTATCGGCATGGGCGAAAATTGGCAAGACCGAATCGATATGGCGCTCGAACTTTCAAATTTGAATATCCAATCAATTCCCGTTAACGCGCTGATGGCTGTTCGTGGTACGCCACTTGAAAATCGCCCGCCGCTTGAGCCCGAAGAAATTTTGCGCACGGTTGCCATTTTCAGATTTATAAATCCAACGGCGAATATTCGGCTTGCCGCGGGGCGAAAACTTTTGCCGGATTTTGGTGCGAGCGCTTTGCTAAATGGCGCGTCTGCCTCCATTACCGGCGATATGCTCACCACGAGCGGCACCACCATTCGCGGCGATTTGGAACTTTTGAAAAAACTTGGCTTGACCAACAAATGAAGGGGTTTTGCTATGTCCATGCTTGAAATTAACGATATAAATGTTTACTACGGCGCGATTCACGCGATTAAGGGCGTCAGCTTGAACGTCAACGAAGGCGAAATTGTGACGCTGATTGGCGCGAACGGCGCGGGAAAATCTACCACGCTCCGCACGATTAGCGGCTTGCTCAAACCGAAAACCGGCACGATTAAATTTCTCGACAAGGATATTGCCGGTATGCCCGCGAATAAGATTGTGCGCGAAGGAATTTCGCAAGTTCCCGAAGGGCGCAAGATTTTTGCCGAAATGACTGTTATGGAAAATCTGGAACTCGGTGCGTTTATCCGCGAAGACAAAGACGGTATCGCGCAGGATTTGAAAATGGTTTTCGGCAGATTCCCGCGGCTCGAAGAACGCAAATTGCAAATGGCGGGAACTTTATCCGGCGGCGAACAGCAAATGTTAGCAATGGGGCGCGCGCTTATGAGTCGCCCAAAACTTTTATTGCTCGACGAGCCGTCAATGGGGCTTGCGCCGCTCTTAATCAAGGAAATTTTTAATATAATCGTCGACATTAACCAGACCGGCACGACGGTTTTATTGGTTGAGCAAAACGCGAATATGGCGCTGTCGATTGCCAACCGCGCTTACGTTTTGGAAACCGGCAGAATCACAATTTCCGGCGACGCCAAAAAACTTGCCGCCAGTGAGGATATTCGCAAGGCTTATCTCGGAGGTTAATTTATGGGCAAAAATCAAAATTTGACGGCCGCCGCTCGCGCTAAAAAGGACGAATTTTATACACAGCTTGAAGATATTGAGCGCGAACTCAACCACGAAGATTATCGAAAATTTTTCCGCGGCAAAGTAATTTTCTGCAACTGCGACGACCCATACGAGAGCGAATTTTTTAAGTACTTCGCGATGAATTTTAATTTCCTCGGGCTAAAAAAATTAATTGTGACGTGTTACGCGGGCAGTCCAATTTCCGGCGTCGAAATTCCACTTCCAGGCTTTGAAAATTTTTATACCGCGCCCCGAAACAAAATTACAAAGTCGAAATTTCCGAGCTGAAAGATTATGACGGCGACGGCGCTGAAGGCGTTGACGATATCAAATATTTTTTGAAAAAGCATCCCGAATTTGTCGTACCGCTGAAAGGCAACGGCGATTTTCGTTCCGCTGAATGCATCGAACTTTTAAAGCAGGCTGACGTCGTCGTTACCAATCCGCCGTTCAGTTTGTTTCGCGAATACGTCGCGCAGCTCATGCATTACAATAAATTTTTCGTGATACTTGCACCGTTAAATTCCATCACTTACAAAGAAATTTTTCCGTTGATTAAAAATGATAAAATTCGTATCGGTTACGGTTTCCGCGGTGGCGACCCCGTTTTCAAAGTTCCGCCGTATTATGAAGAACGCGAAACTCGATTTTGGATTGACGAACACGGGCAAAAATGGCGCAGTTTTGGCAATATGACCTGGTTTACAAATATTCCGCTGAAAAAATTTGAAGAAGAATTGCTGTTGACTTGTGAATATTCGCCGGAGCTTTATCCGAAATATGACAATTACGACGCCATCGAAGTTAGCAAGACTGCGCGAATACCCGTAGATTATGACGGGGTAATGGGCGTGCCGATAACATTTCTGGACAAATACAACCCAAAACAATTTGAAATACTCGGCAAAATCGACAGCGGCAAAATTGACGAATACAATTTAGGCAATCCGGTTATTGGCGGCAAAAATGTTTACAAGCGATTGGCAATTCGTTGGCGGCGGAAAGAAAGTTGATAACAATATCGAATACAACACAAAATTTTTCTTGCAATAAGGCGGCGGCTGTGCTAATATCCATTCGAGAAAGTGATTAATCTGTGGTATTCAAATAACACCAAACGAAAAGCCCCGTCCGTGAGAGTGAGACCTCACTTAGGGGCTTACGTTTTACCATAACCGTGTGAGACTTTCGGTTAGAGGATGGGAAACCGATTCACCGCTACTTTTTGAAAAGCCTTTGGAGTTTACCGTAAACGTAGTTGGCAACGACGCTCGAAGCTACGCCGATTAAGAAAGTGATTATGGTATCCAAAATTAACACCTCCCTTCGTCTGCATTTCGCCGACTCAGGAAGTAGCGGCGGTTTGAATTATACCACAACGTTTTTTGATTTACAAATTGGAGATTGGAACGATGACATCTGAATTAACGCAAATCCCGATTAATAAAATCGTGGAAGATTACGCGGACAAGGGCGACGAGGGCTGTTATGGTTACGGCGGGAAATTGAATATCCGTCCGGCGTATCAGCGCGAATACATTTACACTGGCAAAAAGCGCGAGGCGGTAATTGACAGCGTGCAAAAAAATCTGCCGATTGGTTTAATGTACTGGATAAAAAAATCTGACGGCAATTTTGAACTGCTCGACGGGCAACAGCGTACAATTTCCATTTGTCAGTTCGTCCACAATCAATTTTCAATCGACCACCGCGGCTTTAAAAATTGGACGGACGCCGATAAAAATCAACTGCTGAATTATAATCTGTGGGTTTGCATTTGCGAGGGCACCGACAAAGAAACGCTCGAATGGTTTAAAGTTTTGAATACGCCAGGCACGGAATTGAACGCGCAGGAATTACGCAACGCAATTTACACCGGCACGTGGCTTGAAGACGCGAAAAAACATTTCAGCAAAAATAATTGTCCGGTTATCGTCCACGGCTACAATAAATATCTGGACGGCTCGGCAATTCGGCAAGATTATCTTGAAACGGCGCTTAGGTGGATTTCTGCGCGAAACAAAATTGACATTGAAGATTATATGGCGAAAAATCAGCACGAGCCGAATTGTACGGAACTCTGGCTGTATTTTCAGGGCGTTATGGAATGGGTCAAGGCGCTTTTTCCGGAATACCGCGCGATTATGAAAAAAGTTTCCTGGGGCAATTTGTTCAATAAATTTTCCAGCAAAACTTACGACAAGAAAAAATTTGAGGCGGAAATTGTTTCAATGCTCGAAGACGAAGATGTTACCAGTTCGCGCGGCATTTACGAATATCTTTTCGACAGGCAAGAGCGCCACTTGAGCATAAGAAAATTCAGCGACAAAATTAAGCGCGCCGTTTACGAAAAACAAGGCAAAGTTTGTCCAAAATGCGCTAAACATTTTCCGCTTGAAAAAATGCACGCAGATCATATCACGCCGTGGAGCAAAGGCGGGCACACTGTCATTGATAATTGTCAAGTGCTTTGCGAAAATTGCAACCGCATTAAGAGCGACCTTTGAAAAATAATTCGTGACAATATCTTGATAAAAGTTTAAAATCTCTCTAGCAAATTTGGAGAGATTTTTTTATTGGAGGGATTTAAATTGCATTACGAGAGCAAAATCTTGAACGTGAAACTTCGACGCGCAAAAATCCATTACGTGCCGGACGTAGTTTATAAACAAGCGCCGACTTTCGAAAAACCAAATCAACTTTTGCAGATGGATTTGTTAATTCCGGAAACCGGCAAAAAAATGGCGGCGGTAATTTTCATAACGGGCGGCGGTTTCATTTGCTCGAACAGGGCGCGCTGCCCGCAACTTCGACTGCATTTGGCGGAAAATAATTTTGTCGTGGCGAGCATAAATTATCGTACGACGCCGAATAATATTTTCCCCGCGCCAATCGAAGACGTCAAATCGGCGATTAGGTTTTTAAAGGCAAATGCGCAAAAGTTCAGCGTCGACGCCGAACAGATTTTTTTAATCGGTGACAGTGCGGGCGGATATTTAACGGCGTTTGCGGCGGTTACCAACGGCGATGAAATTTTCAATGTCGGAGAAAATCTTGACCGGTCCAGCAAAATTGTCGCGGCGGTGGATTTGTACGGCGTTTCAGATCCTGCGCGAATTTCCGACGATTTGTCCGAAGAGGCAAAGGCGCTGAATAATATGCCTGGCGCGGTTGAGGCGATGTTTATTAACGGCGTCCCGAATTTTACCGGCACGGGCGGCGGAATTTCCGCTTATC
Source organism: uncultured Selenomonadaceae bacterium (assembly GCA_905235685.1). Classification (GTDB taxonomy): domain Bacteria; phylum Bacillota; class Negativicutes; order Selenomonadales; family Selenomonadaceae; genus Quinella. The sequence continues at coordinate 37,725 of CAJOMO010000009.1, read as the reverse complement.
CCGAAAAAGTTGCAAAGGCTAATCCGCTCAATTACATTACGAAAAATTCTGCGCCAATGCTTTTAATGCACGGCACGGCTGACAGTATCGTTTCGCCTTCGCAATCCGATATACTTTTCCAGGCGCTGAAAAATGCGGGCGTCGAAGCCGAGCGCTGGCTCATTCCCAACGCCGAGCATTCCGACGATTATTGGGTGCAGGACGAAGTTTTGAATCTTATCACGGAATATTTTAATCGGTACAGGAAGTGATTTTATGTTTGTGGCTGAAAGAATGACGAAACACCCCGTGACAATGACATCGAACGCGACGATTGGCGAAGTTGACCGCGCCATGAAAAAATATAAATTTCACCGAATGATAATTGTTGACGACGGCAAATTGGTGGGCTATTTGAGCGACCGCGACGTTATGCGCGTTGCTCCTTCGCCCGCAACTTCACTTTCAAAATATGAAATTCGCAGTCTGCTTGACAAATTGAGCGTAAAAGACATTATGCAGACAAAAGTTGTGACGGTTAACGAAGACGCAACGATTGAGGAAGCGGCGCTGATTATGTACCAGAATAAAGTTGGCGGTTTGCCGGTAATTTCTGAAGTTGGCGCGGTTGTCGGGATTATCACGGCTACGGATATTTTGAAAACTTTTATTGAAGTTATGGGCTTGCCTTCGGGTGGCAAAACGCGGTTGACTTTGGAAGTTGAAAACAAAATCGGCGTTATGGCTGACATTACCAAAATTCTCGCGCAGAACGGAATTAACATTGACAGCATAATCATTTGCCACACCGACGCGCACAAAAGCGAAGTTGTTGTTCGATTGGACAATCGCGCAGAAGGTTTTGACGATATTAAAAATTTGTTGGAAAATCGCGGCTACAAGGTTATTCACGTTGTCAAGATTGGCTGAAAAAATTGCGGAGGTGATTTTATGCGAATAATCGTGGGGATAACGGGCGCGAGCGGAATTGTGATAGCGGTTGAACTTTTGCAGCGGCTCAAGCAGATTGAGGAAGTTGAAACGCACTTGATAATAACGGACGGCGGCGCGCTTACGATTCGCGACGAAACTAATTTTGATATTTATTCGATTAATCGGCTGGCGGATTTTGTTTACAATGTTCACGAAATGGACGCGTCGATAGCCAGCGGCAGTTTTCAGACCGACGGAATGGTGATTGTTCCCTGCACGATGAAAACTATTGCGGGTTTGGCGAGCGGCTACAGTGACAATTTACTTTTGCGGGCGGGCGATGTTTGCATTAAAGAGCGCCGGACTTTGATAATCGTTCCGCGCGAAATGCCCTTCAGCAGGATTCACCTTCGCAATATGAAAGAACTTGCCGATTTGGGCGTGGTGGTTATGCCGCCGGTTATGACTTTTTACAATACCGATATGACGCTGCAGAGCCACATTAACCACGTCGTGAATAAAATTCTATTCCAGCTGAAATTGCCCTCTGAAATTATCGAATGGAACGGCGGCAAAAAATGACGTCCATTGAATTATTTGCCGGAGCGGGCGGGCTTGCACTTGGACTTGAGCGCGCGGGCTTTGAGCATATCGCGCTTATCGAAATTGATAAAGACGCCACCGATACTTTGAAATTGAATCGTCCAAATTGGCGCGTGATTAACGAAGACATTGCAAAAATTTCGCCGCTGAATCTTGAAGATTATTTTGAGATTGGACGCGGCGAATTGGATTTGCTTTCCGGCGGCGCGCCCTGTCAAGCTTTTTCTTATGCTGGCAAACGTTTGGGGCTGGAAGATGCGCGCGGCACGCTTTTTTACCATTACGCGATTTTTCTTGAGAAGTTGCACCCAAAAATTTTTCTGTTTGAAAATGTCCGCGGTTTGATAAGCCACAACGGCGGGCGAACTTATCAGACAATGCTTGATATTTTCGGCGAATGTGACTACGTCATTCAAAAAGCTGTGTTAAACGCTTGGGATTATGGCAACGCGCAAAAACGCGAGCGCTTGATAACAATTGGCGTTCGAAAAGATTTAACCGATAAAATTAATATTCAATTTCCTAGACCGCACGATTATAAGCCCGTCCTGCGCGATGTTCTAAAAAATGTTCCGGCGAGCGTCGGAGCAGAATATTCAGCGCAGAAAAAATCCTTGTTTGAAATGATTCCGCAGGGAGGCTATTGGCGCAATTTGCCGAAAGATTTAGCCAAAGATTATATGAAAAGCTGTTGGGATATGGGCGGCGGACGAACCGGAATTTTGCGGCGAATGAGTTTAGACGAGCCGTCGCTGGCAGTTTTAACTTCACCGACACAAAAACAAACTGAGCGCTGCCACCCGCTTGAAGCCAGACCATTTACCATTAGGGAAAACGCCAGAATCCAATCTTTTCCGGACGAGTGGCAATTTTGCGGCTCAATGTACAGTCAATATCGGCAAGTTGGAAACGCTGTGCCGGTGAATCTTGCATTCGATATCGCCGCGGAAATACGAAAGGGCTTGTTATGCAATTAAATTTTATCTCAAATGAAAATCTCAAAAAACATATCGCCGAGACGATTGAACAATACGGCGAGCGCCTTCAGCCTTACGACATTAAAAAATTTAACAGCAACATTGTTGACCCGATTAAACTTTTATTCGATAAAAATGTTTACGGCTCAAGCTGGGAAGAAATTATCAAGAGCGAGATTTTTCGGCAGCGCGATAAATCCAATAACAACAGCATTGGGTACTTTCACCAAAAAATTTTTCAGTATATCGAAGGTTGCACTGTTCCCAAATCCGGCTGGGACGTCATTTTCAAAAAATCCGGCGGTATTGAATTTGAAGATTGCGGCGCAGTCAGCACGGTTTACGTTGAAATGAAGAATAAGCACAACACAATGAACTCCGCGGCTAGCGCCAAAACTTATATGAAAATGCAAGGACAACTTCTGCGCGACGACGATTGCGCTTGTATGCTCGTTGAAGTCATTGCTCAAAAATCTCAAAATGTACCGTGGACTGTTTCCCTGGATGGGCAACGCCAAAAACACCGGCGCATTCGGCGAGTAAGCATTGACGAATTTTATAAACTTGTGACCGGTGAAGAAACTGCATTTTATCAGCTTTGTATGATTTTGCCAAAAATTATTGCCGAAGTTATCAGCGATTTTGAAAATTTAACCGTTCCCAAAGATATCGTTTTTTCGGAACTTAGCCGTCAAGCGTCCGCAAATTCTTTTGAGCTGGCGCTGTATATGTTGGGCTTCAAAACTTATCTAGGCTTTAGCAAATAAAAAATTTTCGCGCAGTACTTCAAAACCGCGGCGATTAACGCTATAATATTCAAAAATATTTCGAGGAGGATAAATTTATGCCGACAATCAAAAAAGAATCCTTCGGTAAGCTTTCTGACGGGCAAGAGGCAAGCGTCTACACCCTGCGCAATACCAAAGGCAACGAACTTAAAGTTACCGATTACGGCGCGCGTATCGTTTCAATGCGTTTCCGCGACAAAAGTTTTACCAATCGTTTCGTGCTGAAAAATTATCCTGACGTTTCCGGCTACGAAAAAGACGACGCCGCCGGTATCGTCTACGTGGACGGCGCAACCGATTTCAGCAAAATTATTTGGAAGAGCGAACAAACCCTTGAAGGCGTCAAATTCACCGCCGAAATTAACGGCAAGAGCGCCGAAATTCTGTACAGCGTTTCAAATGACAACGAAATCAGCATCAAGTACAAGGCGAAGGGCGCGGCTGACATTTCGACGCAGCTTGTTTTCAGCGCCGACGCTCTGCCCGATACAAATATCAAAGTTTTTGACGAAGCGGCAACCACCGGCAAAATTTCCGGCAAAAATGTTTACAGCATTCTCGACAAGCCCGCCGAAGTTGAATTTGTCGAAGGCATGTTCGGTTACGATATCGGCTGCCCGATTGATTATTACGAAACCGGTTTGAAAAACGCGGCGGATATTCTTTCGGACGCGGCGAATATTCTGTTGCAGGTTTACGCTACGCAAAATAATTTGCACGTTGAGGAAGTCGACGGCGGCTTTGCAATTAAAACCAGCGGTACAAAATCTGCGGACGGCGAAATTACTTCTCAAACCGTTTACATTCTCAAAAATCGCAAGTAAACCGCGAATTTAATTTTGTTGAGGGAAGGAAGCGCCTTCCCTTTTTTTAATGGAGGATTTTATGAACAACTACGACGGCTTGTACGATAAAAATATTTTCGGCGCAAATTTGGTGCAGAATCATTTTTCGGACAAGAAAATTCATTTCCGGATATTGGAGCGCGCGACGATTTTGCCGCACCGCGCCCTTGACAACACAAATGGTTTCGGCGGAATTGTCGACGAGAAGGGCAACTTCATCGAAGGCAGCGCCGTACACCGCGGAACTTGCGGCGCGTATACGCCAAATGAGCCCGTGCAACAAAGCCCGCTGACTGTCGTTTATATCGGGATGTTCGTGCACATTTGGGGACACTCGCTGACGGACGGCTTGAGTCGGCTATGGTTTTTGCGCAGTGAAGTTTATCAAAAATATTTTCGCCATTGCCCGCTGGTTTTCAATCCAATGTGGGGCGGAATTTTGCCGAACTTCACAAAGCTACTTCAAATTTTGGAAGTCGACACTTCAAAAATGATGATGGTTAATCACCCGATACAATGTCAAACGATAATTTTGCCGGACGAATCCTGGTTCATAAATCAAGCCGGCGTTGTGACTTTCACGAATGAATACGTTGAAACCGTTGAACGGGTTAGGAATTTCGCGCAGAAAATTTATCAGCCGCTCGAACAGAAAAAATTTTATTTCTACCACGGGCAAAAGGAAATGAACGAGGCGCGCCTCGCCCAATATTTTGAGAGCAAAGGTTTCACGACAATTCGCCCCGAAACTTTACCGCTGGAGGCTCAGCTGAATATTTTGACCAACGCTGAAAGTTTCGCCTCGTCGCTCGGCTCAATTTCCCATAACGTTATGTTTATGCGCGAAAACACCGAAATTATTTTAATCCCGCGCTATGCCATGAACAATCTGAATATGTATCAGCAGGCGCTTGAGCAAATCAGAAATTACAACGTTTTTTACATTGATTCGACGCTGTCAGCCTTCGCGCCCAGCCACAACGGTTTATTTTTTTACGTGGTTAGCAGGCAACTAAGAAATTATTTCGGCGACGATTCGGAAGAAATTTACAGCGAAGAGGACCTTGAAAAGTTTTGCGAATACACGCGCTTTTCGATAATGAGCGCAATTCCTACCACGCCCTTAATTCAGCAATATTACGCGAAAGTTATGCCGGAAGTTTTGAATTTGCTGAATCAGCGTCCGGCGCTTATGCAAAAGTACGGCTTGAAATTTAATTGAGCGGCGAATTTCGGGCAAAAAAATTAGCGGCTGCCCAATGGCGGGCGACCGCTTTTAACTTGCAGAAAAAATGTTATCCAACGAGTTCGTAACCGGCGTCTTCGATAACTTTTTTAAAATCGTCGGTGGAAATTTCCTGCGCCGAAGTAACAACGGCGTTATTTTTTTCTAAGCTGACTTCAACGTTCGTCACGCCGTCCATTTTCGCCAGCGCGTCGTGCACGTGTTTGACGCAATGCTTGCACATCATGCCTTCGATTTTCAATTCGGTTGTCATATTATTTGCCTCCTGCTGATTGATTTTCAGATTTTCGAAATTGACCTGCGCGAAAGATTTTTCGGTTGCGGAATTTGCGGAATGTTTGACTTTGAAAAATTTGAGCCGCAGCGCATTTAAAACGACGCAGACGCTGGACATACTCATAGCCGCCGCGCCAATCATCGGCGAAAGTTTGATTCCGAACGCCGGATAAAAAACGCCCGCCGCCAACGGTATGCAAACCACGTTGTAAAAAAACGCCCAAAATAAATTTTCCTGGATATTTTTCAGCACTGCGCGAGATAATTTAATGGCGCTGACGGCGTCGAGCAAATCATTTCGCACCAAAACCGCGTCCGCGCTCTCAATCGCAACGTCCGTACCCGCGCCTATCGCCATTCCCAAATCAGCCTTCGCAAGCGCCGGAGCGTCGTTAATTCCGTCGCCAATCATCGCAACTTTCTTGCCCGCGCCCTGCAATTTGGAAATTTCGGCGGCTTTATCTTCGGGCAGAACTTCAGCCACGAAATTTTTAATGCCGATTCGCGCAGAAATATTTTCGGCGGTCTGATTATTATCGCCCGTCAACATTACCACGTCAATACCCAAATTTTGAAAAGCGGCGACAGCTTCGGCGGAAGTTTTTTTCTCAACGTCGGCGGCGGCGATTATGCCCAGCAATTTTTTTTCGTCGGCAAAAATAATCGGCGTCTTGCCCGCGCTTGCCAGTTTGGAAATTTTTTTGTTAACAGCGTCCAGATTAAAGCCCAATTCAGCCAGAAATTTTTTATTACCCGCAAAGTATTTTTCGCCGCCAATTTGCGCCTGAACGCCTTTGCCAAAAATCGCTTGAAAGTTCGACACTTCGCGCGGCTGAATATTTTTTTCCGCGGCAAATTTTGTAACAGCCTCGGCAAGCGGATGTTCGCTTTTCAATTCAAGACCGGCGGCGATTTTCAAAAATTCCTCGGCGTCAACGTCGAAAGTCACAACGTCCGTCACGAAAGGCTTGCCTTCAGTCAACGTGCCTGTTTTGTCAACAACGACCGTATCAATCGCGTGGGCAGTTTCCAGCGCCTCGCCGGATTTTATCAAGATTCCGTTTTCCGCGCCCTTGCCCGTACCAACCATAATTGCAACCGGCGTAGCCAAACCCAACGCGCACGGACAGCTGATAACCAAAATTGAAACCGCAATGGAAAATGCAAATTCCACAGTCGCGCCGTTCCATAACCAAATCGCTCCGGCAACAATCGCAATGCAAATAACCGCGGGGACGAAAATTCCGGCGATTTTATCGGCAGTTTTGGCAATGGGCGCTTTGCTGGCGCTCGCCTCTTCCACCAGCGCGATTATTTTTTGAATGGTGGTGTCGCCGCCAACTTTTTCTGCGCGAAATTTTATAAAGCCGCCGCGGTTAATCGTGCCGCTCGTGATTTTGTCGCCCAAATTTTTATTCACGGGCAAAGATTCGCCGGTTATCGCCGATTCGTCAACGGTCGTTTCGCCTTCGACAACAACGCCGTCAGCCGCGAAACTTTCACCAGGGCGCGTCAAAATTTCGTCGCCGATTTTCAATTCATCCACGGAAATATTTACTTCGACGCCGTCGCGCAGGACATTTGCAGTTTTCGGCGCAAGGTTCATCAGAGCCTCGACAGCGCGCGTCGTACTGCCCTTAGCCCGCGCCTCAAAATATTTCCCAACAGTTATCAGCGTGACAATCATGCCCGCCGATTCGAAATACAAATTGCGGCTGTATTCGTCAACCAAATTCATATCGCCGTGCCCTAAGCCGTAGCCAATCCGGAAAAGCGCAAACGCCCCGAAAATCGCCGCCGCCATCGAGCCGAGCCCGACTAAGCTGTCCATATTCGGCGCGCCGCGGAATAAATTTTTAAAGCCGTTCACATAATATTTCCGGTTCAGATACATTATCGGCAGGATTAACAAAAACTGCGCGAAGGCAAAGGTTACGGCGTTTTCGCGCCCGTCGAAAATCTCAAGCGGTATTCCAAACATCGCGTGCATTGAAATGAAAACCGTCGGTACTAAAAAAATAATCGACCATATCAGCCGATTTTTCATTTCGGAAATTTCAATGTCGATTGTTCGCCTATTTTCACTAGCCACTTTTACCTGGGCTCTAGCCCCTTTAATCGCCGCGCCATACCCCGCATTTATCACCGCGTCGATAATTTTTGCAGCGGAAATATTTTCTTCGCGCTTGACTTGCATTGAATTTGTTAAAAGATTGACGCTGACATTTTCCGCGCCGACAACCGCCGCAACCGCTTTCTCAACTCGCGCAGAACACGCCGAACAACTCATGCCGGTTATATCGTAATTTTCCTTTATCAAAAAAATCACCCGTCTTTAGCCGCGCCAACTTTCCCGATGTTCACCAAAATTCCTATCGCCGCCATTGTCACGATTAAACTCGTGCCGCCGTAACTTATGAAAGGCAGTGGTATTCCTACCACGGGGAACATTCCGCCCACCATAAATAAATTTCCTATCGCTTGTCCGACAACCAAAATCATTATTCCCATTGATAGAGCCTGCCCGTATTCGTCTTTGGCTTTGCTGGCGATTCGCGCCGCGTATACCGTGAATGCCGCGAACAACATAAACACAAAAAGCGCGCCCAAAAATCCATTTTCTTGACAAAAAATCGCGAAGGCAAAATCCGTGTGAGCTTCCGGCAAATAATCATACTTCGACACGCCCACGCCTAAACCCATTCCGGTTAACTCGCCCGAGCCTATCGCCGATAAACTTTGCACCGTCTGATAACCGAATTTCTGTGCGTCTGACCATGGATCGTACGCAACTTTCAGCCGCTCCAATCGATATGGCTGCAGGTAAATCAGCCCCGCCACCGCAACAATTACCACGGCGCTCAAAATCCAGATTTGCTTTTTCGGCAACCCCGCCACGATTAACATTATCAGCGGTATTCCGGCGATTATGCTTGCCGTGCCCATATCCGGCTCCAATTCGGTTAGCGCCGCCAAAATCAGCACAAGCCCGCCCTGCGGCGATATCAAATTTATTTGTTTGCGCCGCCGCAGTCGAAACGATATGTACATCGCCGTCAACATTATCGACAACAATTTTGCACATTCCGCCGGTTGAAATTGCGTCACCCCCAAAGGCAACCAACGCCGCGCGCCGTTTATAACAGGTCCGATTAGCAAAACCAAAACCAGCGCTACTATCGTTGCCAAAAGTATTGCTGGGAAGTACCGACGCCAAATGTGATAATCGAAATAAAAGCAAATCCCGAACGCCACGAAACCGACGGCGATGTTAATTAAGTGGCGCTCAAGAAAATGGTACGGGTCATCATAAGTCGTTTCAGCAAGGACAAAACTTGAACTGAAAACGTTGATTGTGCCGAGAATCAGCAGCACAAACATAATGCCGATAACGGCTTCCATATCGTTGTTCCAAAATTTTTTACGCTCGGCGCGGGAAATTTCTTCGCCGGAATTTCTATCAGCCATAAGTCAACGCCTCACGACGCAGCGATTAATCGGGACGCCCTCCGCGCTGAATCTGTTTTCGTATTCGGTGCGAATATTATCGGGCGGCTCATTGGCGTGCAAATCATTTGTAACGTCGGAAATTTTTAAATCGGCAAGTGCGAATTGTTCAAGCGAAAAGTCGAACAAGCCGCGGTTATCGGTTTTAAAATGAATTTCGCCGTCCTGCGCGAGAATTTTTTTGTACATGTCAAGAAATTTAATGAAAGTCAAGCGGCGTTTGGCGTGGCGATTTTTCGGCCAGGGGTCGCAAAAATTTATATAGAGCCGGTCAATTTCATTATCGGAAAAAATTTCGGCGATATTGTTAATGTCAAAAACGGCAAGGCGGACGTTGGACAATTTTTTATCGGCGATTTTGCGCGCCGCCGCCAAAACTACAGCCGCCTCGACTTCCAGCCCGATAAAATTAATCTGCGGATTCTGTTCAGCCATTTGGGAAATAAAATCGCCCTTGCCCGTGCCGAGTTCGACGTAAAGCCGCTGATTATCGTTGCCAAAAATTTTCCGCCAATTACCGGCGCGCTCCGAGCCGATTTTTTCAACCATCACGAAGTCAGCGAAATTTTCAAGTTTTTCAAAAGTATGAGGCTTTTTCCTCAAGCGCAAAATATTTCACTCCTAATCAAGTACAATCGGATTCAAATTTTCCGCGCGCATAAATTCAGCCAATTTTTTAACGCCGTTCATCAAATCAAGGTAATGCTCCTTCGTCAAAGATTGTGAGCCGTCCGAAAGAGCCTTCGCCGGATTCGGGTGAACTTCCATCATCAAGCCGTCAGCGCCCGCCGCAATTGCCGCAAACGCCATCGGTTTAATCATTCGCCATTTGCCCGTGCCGTGCGAAGGGTCGACGATTATTGGCAAATGTGATAAATGTTTGACAGCCGCAACCGCGCTCATATCCAAAGTATTTCGCGTGTAAGTTTCGTACGTGCGAATACCGCGCTCGCACAAAATCACGTCCGGCATTCCCGCGTTCATAATGTATTCGGCAGCATTGAGCCATTCGTCAATCGTCGCCGCTAAACCGCGTTTCAACATTACCGGCTTGCCGCATTTGCCAACCTCTTTGAGCAAACCAAAATTCTGCATATTGCGCGCGCCAATTTGTAAAATATCGGAGTACTCAGCAACCGGAGCAATTCCCTCAACAGTCGTCACTTCAGTAATAATTTTTAAGCCGGTACGTTCGCGCGCCTCGGCTAAATATTTCAGCCCTTCAATTTCTAAACCTTGAAAACTGTACGGGGAAGTTCTCGGTTTATAAGCGCCGCCACGCAAAAATTGAGCGCCGCCCGCTTTAACAATATCAGCCGCCTCAAAAAGTTGCTCGCGAGATTCAACGGCGCAAGGTCCAGCCATTACAACCGGAACGCCACCGCCGATTTTAACGCCGCCCACGTCAATAACCGTATTCTGCGGGTGAAATTCGCGGCTAGCCAATTTGTAACTTTTTGAAATGGCAACGCTACTTTCAACGCCAGGCAACGCGTCAATCGCCACCGACACAAGCTTAGTCTTATCGCCGATAACGCCAACGATTTTCTGCTGCGCGCCCTCCATAATTTTCGCTTCAAGTCCGGCGGATTCAATAACTTTTTTAACTTCAGCAATGTTTTCAAGCGTCGCCTCGGGGCGCATAATGATAACCATAAAAATTTTGCTCCTTCCAATTTAAGCGTGAATTACGGGGAATATACCCAAGTTCTTAAGCCAAATGCTTTTTCGCCGCACGTTGTCAATTTCAAAAAATCTTTTTTAAAAAACTTTTCTTTCGTGCAGAATAAAAATTTTGCTCCTTCCAATTTAAGCGTGAATTACGGGAAATATACCCAAGTTCTTAAGCCAAATGCTTTTTCGCCGCACGTCTTCAATCGAATCATACAGCAAATGTTTCATCGGCGGAACTTCCAAATCGAAAAAGAAAATGTACGCGCCTAATTCCGTTCGCGCAGGGCGTGATTCAATGCGCGTCATATTCACGCGCCGCCATGCAAATTCTTCAAGCACGCCGCACAAAGCCCCCGCCCTTGAGCCGTCGATTTGGCAGATTATCAAGCACTTATCGCCGTCCGAATTAATTTCTCCTGCGCGACGACGGACTTCAAAAAATCGCGTGCTGTTCGACATATTGTCTTGAATTTCCGTGGCAAGAGTTACTAAGCCGTTCAATTTACCGGCGCGTTTGGTGCAAATGGCGGCGCTGTCGAAAGTTTCAGCGACAATTTCAGCGGCGCGCGCAGTGCTCGGCGTAGAAATTATTTCTGCGTTTGAAAAATTTTCGCGCAGGAATTTTCGGCACTGTGAAATCGGCTGACTGTGCGAATAAATTTTTTTCACGTCCGAAAGTTTAACGCCGCCTTTCGCCATCAAATAATTATGCACGGGATAAACCAATTCGCGCGTGACGATTAGATTTTCCGAACGGGCAAGCGTGTCGAGCGTGATATTTATCGAGCCTTCAAGCGAATTTTCCACCGGAACAAAGCCTGCGTCCAATTTGCCGCCTTAATATTTCGAAAATCTCCGGATAAATCACCGGCTCAAATTTCTTCGATAAAAATTCGTTAAGTTTGAGCGCCGCCGCCTCTGAATGAGTTCCGCGCGGCCCTAAAATTCCTAATCGTTGCATAAATCCACCTGCTGAAAATAATTATCGCTGAATATTTGTTAATTCGGGCAGCTTGAAGATTTTCCTGCTTAAAAATATTTACAAAACTTTACCTTCCGCGAAAAATAATTTTGCTAAACTTGATAAATCATAGAGTTTGAGATTTTTTTGTGGATAGGAGAGAATTGTTGTGAGTTTTATTTTCGATTTGCAAAGGTTCGCGGATTTAAATATCACGCGCGGCGGCACTTACAACATTGATAGCAGTTATTCAAGTTCGACAATTACAATCAACACCACCGCGGCTGTTACCCTGAAGGGCGATAATTCCGAGCTTACGGCTGTTCAAATCGTCGTCAGCGCGGATACCGGCAACCTTACCATTGAAGATCTTAGTATTACCAATCAAACCGGCTCAGTTGTCCAATTTGGCGAAGGCACGGATAATCAACTGAATGTTGCCGGCACGAATGTTTTTGAAGTTGTTGCAGGAATGGCGGCGGCTGTAAATGTAGGCGGCGGCTTGACTGTCAACGGTACGGGCTCACTTAAAGCCACAACTCTTAGCGGCGCGTGTATCGGCGTTAACGGCAGCGAATCAAGACCTACTTCAAACATCACTGTTGAAAGCGGCACTTTCGATTTGACGGCGCGCAGTGGCTCATGCGGTATCGGCGGCGCGGGCGCGCTTGGCAACGCTATCGGCGACATTACCATTACCGGCACGGCGAATGTTACCGCCAGTACTCCAAATGGTTACGGCGCGGCCATCGGCAGTTGTTATCGTGGCTCTATGGGAAATATTTTAATCGACGGCAACGCGATTGTAAACGCCACGACCGGACAACACGCCGCCGCAATTGGTGCTGCTCCTTACACCGAAAACGGAACTATCACAATTACCGGCAACGCCAATGTCACCGCTACAAATATTTCTGAAGTCGACGATTCCGCCGCTATTGGCTCTGGTTACGGCGCGCAGGCTCAAACTGTCGGCGATATTGTTATCAGCGGCAACGCAAATGTTACCGCCAGTTCAAATCTCGGTCTTGCCATTGATAACATCGAATGGATACGTGAAAGTCTGGACTTCACCAAACCAGATCCCGACGAACATTCCGTTGCCAATGACGACGCAACCATCACAATCAGCGAAAACGCCACTTTCAACGGCTCAAGCGGCGATATTTTCACAGCAACGACAATCAACGGCGAAGAATTTACCGCCGCAACGATAACTTATTCAAATGGAACGCTGACTTACGAAGGCGGCTCAAGCGCGGACGATTCCGTGATAAATTCAACTTTGCTTGAAATTACTTCCGGCGGAACTTATACCCTTGCCTCTGATTCTGTTGGAAAAATTTTAATCGAAACCACCGACGCCGTAACAATTAACGGCAACAACGCCAGCCTTAGCAATATCCAAATCATAACAAATTCTGATTCTGCCAACCTTACCATTCGAAATCTTAACGTAACGAATTTAAATACTTCAGTGATTCAATTTGGCAGCGGCAGCGGAAATAAACTCACGCTTACCGGCTCGAACAGTTTTACCGTCAACAAAGGCAACAAAGCCGCAATAAATATCGGCGGCGGCGTGGAAATTGGCGGCAGTGGCTCTTTGGACGTCGTTACTCTTAGCGGCGCTTGCATTGGAGTTAACGGCGAACAAGATCTTTCCGGCTCAAATATCACGATAAACGACGGCACTTTCAACTTGAAGGCAAGGAGCGGCGCAAGTGCAATTGGCGGCGCGGGCAACGGCTCAAAGCTGGGCGATATCACAATTACCGGCACGGCAAATATTACTGCAAATACGCCAATGGGTTATGCCGCGGCTATCGGCAGTGCTTATCGCGGAACTGTGGGCGATATCACGGTTGACGGCGACGCAACAATTACCGCCTCCACCGGTCCACACGCCGCCGCGATTGGCTCAAGTACTTTCTGCGACAACGGCGATATCACAATTTATCTTGACTTGTCAACCACTTCGACGGATTATCATTCGGCGGCGCTCGGTGCAACCACAGACGATCAAGCCAAATCTCTTGGCAACATCACCATTGGCGAAAATGCTACGGTTTATGCAAATTCGGCGTCCGGTCTTGCCATTGACAATATCCTTTTCACAGAAACCACTTTCAGCAACGTTGCCAACACCAAAACTATCAGCATTAACCAAAACGACGGCGATAAGGCTTACGTTGCGGCTCATAACGGCGTCAGTGTTGCCGCGCCTTCAACGGATTATGTTACAATCAACGGCACGGCGATTAGCGGCGATACCGATTTGATTTTTTACAGCGCGAACAGCAATGTTACTTTGCCTTCAAATTCCGCAGTTGCCGCTGAAGGCGATGTTTTTGTGAATAACACCGGCAACAATGTTTATATCGCAACGGGCGAAAATAACGATACAATTAATTCTACAGGCGAAAATGTTACGATTAACGCGGGCGGAGGCGAAGATGTTTTGAGTAGTTACGACGAAAATTCTACCATTGTTTTGAACGGCTCATTGACAAGTGCGACAGTGGACGGCTCAGACGTCATACTCATTACCGAAAATGACACTGTGACTGTTGAAGACGCGGCGGGCAGAGTTTTAAATTTAAGCTACAATGATTCGGTAAGTCAAGTTATGTACGGTCAACGCTGGAGTACGATTGACGGCGGCGGATTCAGATTTACCGCGGGCTCTACTTCATACACCGGCGGCTTGCGTCCGGATAAATACGCGGACTTCACGCTTAGTGGTGGAAACCTCGTTGACGAGGATAATGACGAAAAGCCCGATAATCTTGCGACCGGCGCGGTAATTTATGTTCCGGCGTCCGGCGTTCATACGAATGTTAGAAACTTAAGCGGCAATGTTGTTTACAACGGCGATTATTTGGGCGTGGAAGGCGACACAAGCTACAACATTGAGGCTGTTTCGCCAATAGATGTATCTGAAACTTTGCCAGGCGTTTATATCACCGAGCCGCACACAACGGCAATGCGCGGGATTAGCGACGGCGCAACTGTCAGCCAGCGCCTTGAAGATTATGTTGACTGGTACAGCCTTGACAACGACGCCACGGTTAGGTTTATGGACGGCGTTTATTGCGGCTACACAGAGGCAACTTTTTCAACGCGCAGCTACAGCGAATTTTGGATTAGCAATGACAATTACGGTATGGATATTTATTCGACGAATGACTTGTTCACCACGATTAGCAATTTGAAAGACGGCTATTCAGTGACAATTGCCGGCGGCGTGAATATCGGCGACGAAGTTAATTTCAAAACCGAAGGCTCCGGCACAATCGTTGTTTTGTCGACAGCAGACACCGGCAAATATTCTTTGAGCGCCGACCAATTCGAATCGCAAAGTTTCACTCTGAGCGGCGATACTGATTTTAACATTATCTTCGGCGAAAATAACAGCGTAGTTGGTTTCAGCAATTTTGACGGCACAGGCACGGTTGACGAAACCGGAACGTGGAACACTTTGGAAGGCGGCGGCTTTGAATTTCACGCCTTTGTGCAAAATGACATTACGAAAACCACGGACTTCACAATCAGCGGCGCGGATTTAACCGACGAAGATAATGACGGCGCGCCCGATAACGTCAGCGTTCCGATTATTCGTTCCGTCGGCTCGATGATTCGCGACGCGATTTTTGGATTGAGCGGTGAAGTTACGATTAACGGCGAAAGTGCGGGCGTAAGCGGCGACGACAATTACGATATTCATTTTACCTCAGATCCTTATGACGGCGGCAGCAAAGCCTTCATGAGCATAAGCAGCGGCGCGAGCATTGACGCCAACGGTTATACGAATGAGGCGATTGTTACGGACGATACCGCCGATATTCATATTCAAGACGGCGGATATAGAATTGCCGGCGCGTCGAATTATTCTCCTGCGCGAATTGCTGAATGCTTTGAAACTGTCAGCGTGGATAACAGCAACCGCGGCGCGGGCGTTAGTGTTGTCGACGGATTTATCGCGGAAATTAGCGGCTTGATTGACGGATACAATTTTGAAATTACCACCGGCGAAAATATTGGCGACAGTTTGAATTTCAAAACGGACGGCGGCAGCGGCAGTTTGCAACTCGGTTCTACGAATTACATTTTGAGCGGCGACAGTGACTTCGGCTTTGAATTTGACGAAGACGGCGCTGTAACCGGACTGGTGAATTTTTCCGGCGTCATTGAAAGTACCGATAATCCCAACATATATGAAGATCCTGTTGAGGCAATTTTGGACGGCTCGGTGAATTTCAGCGGCACCGGTACAACCACTGTTACCGGCGCGGACGGCGAAACTTACGGCGTGGCTTATACCGCCGAAAACAGAAAATCTCTTGCGGGCGCTGAAGAAAAAAATATTCTTGTCAGCGAAGGCAGCAAAGTTACATTGAGCAGCGGCGACGGCGGCGATTATCTGATTAACCGCGGCGATAAAACTGTTATGATTGGCGGCGCGGGTAATGATACTTTCTCAAACGGCGCGGACGCGGTTAACGCCACGATTCGGAATTACAATACGGACGAAGATATCATTTTGTTCAATGACGATTTGAGCAGCGCCAAAGTTGTTGCGTCAAATTTCGTGTTCCAATCCGGCGACCAAAAAGTTGTGGTTAAAGGCGGCGCGAGCAAAAAAATTGAAGTTGTCGACAGTTCCGGCAACAGCGCTTTTTACGGCAGTTATCTTTCCGTCAACGACAAAAACGGCGCGAAAGTTTCTGCCACTTCGAAAGTTGAAACGATTGACGCTTCGGCGCGCACTTCGGAAATTTATTTGATTGGCAATTCGAAGGCGAATACGATTTACGGCGGCACGGGCAAAAATACTTTGAACGGCGGCGGCGGTGACGATTATATTGTTGGCGGAAATTCCGGCGATTGGCTTAGGGGCGGCGGCGGCGCTGATACTCTTGTCAGCGGCACGGGCGACAATACCTTGACGGGCGGCGGCGGCGCAGATTTGTTTGTTTACGGCGGCGGCAATGACACAATCACCGATTACAGCGCGACTGATACGATTGACCTCGGCGACGATTCAATTACCGATTTTTCCTTCGACTCCAAAAATCTCGTGTTGAATACGAATAACGGCTCGATAACCATTCGCAACGGCAAGAACAAAAATATCACCGTGACGGATTCGAGCGGGCAAACTTCGACGCAAAAATATTCTCAAATGGCAAGCAGCGCTGATTTGTTCGCGGAAGATAATTTCATTTCCGGCACTGCGCGATTGTCTGATATTACCGCGGAAAATTATTCTGTGACAGAATTTATCAACTATGAAACTTTCGCGCAGGACGATAATTTTGCCGCCGAAAAAATTGTTGCGGAGAAAAATCCCGCCAAATAGTTTAAAAAATTTTATATGACTGATTTGTTTTACATTTTTTGTACCGCGTGTTATAATCGACGCGGTATTTTTATTTGAGAGGAGAATTTTGAAAGCTTATGGCTAAAAAGATGAAGACGATGGACGGCAACGCGGCGGCAGCATACGTGTCTTACGCATTCACGGAGGTCGCGGCGATTTACCCTATAACGCCGTCGTCCCCAATGGCTGAAAGTGTTGACGAAATGGCGGCGAAAGGCGCTAAGAATATTTTTGGGCAAAAGGTACGTTTGATTGAATTGCAATCCGAAGGCGGCGCGGCTGGCGCAGTTCACGGCTCATTGCAGGCGGGCGCTTTGACGACAACTTACACGGCGTCGCAGGGCTTTTTGCTTATGATTCCAAATTTGTACAAAATCGCCGGTGAATTGTTGCCTGGCGTTTTTCACGTATCGGCGCGCGCGTTGGCAACTTCCACGCTGAATATTTTTGGCGACCACCAGGACGTTATGGCGGCGCGTCAAACCGGCGTTGCAATGTTGGCTGAAGCCAGCGTTCAAGAAGTTATGGATTTGTCGGCTGTCGCTCATTTGGCGGCGATTAAAAGCAGAATCCCGTTTGTAAATTTCTTCGACGGTTTCAGAACTTCCCACGAAATTCAAAAAATCGCAACGATTGACTATGCAGATTTGGCAAAAATCGTTGACTATGACGCCATTGACAAATTCCGCCGTCAAGCGCTGAATCCGGATCATCCGGTCATTCGCGGCACGGCTACCAATCCCGACGTTTATTTCCAAATTCGCGAAACCATTAACAAAAATTATGACGAATTGCCGGAGATTGTTGAGGCGGCAATGGCTGACGTTTCAAAAATCACCGGACGCGAACATCACATTTTCGATTATTACGGCGCGCCCGACGCCGACAGAATTATCATTGCGATTGGCTCGGGCTGTCAAACGGCGCTTGAGGCGGCTGATTATCTTAACAAAAATGGCGAAAAAGTCGGCGTTGTCAGCGTGCATTTGTATCGCCCGTTCAGCGTCAAACATTTTCTTAGCGCCATTCCCAAAACTGTTAAGAAAATCGCTGTGCTCGACCGCACGAAAGAATCCGGCGCAACCGGTGAGCCTTTGTACCTTGACGTTCGCACAGCTTTCTATGACGCAGATATTTCGCCGGTGATTATCGGCGGACGTTTCGGTTTGGGCGGCAAAGATACCACGCCCGACCAAATGCTTGCTGTCTTCCACGAATTGACGAAAGACAATCCTATAAACAGCTTTACAATCGGAATTAACGACGACGTTTCAAATAAATCTTTGGTTACCGACCACCACGATTTTGATTTGACGCCCGAAGGTACGACGGCTTGTAAATTCTGGGGCTTGGGCTCGGACGGCACGGTTGGCGCGAATAAATCTGCCATTAAAATTATCGGCGACAATACAGATTTGTACGCGCAGGCTTATTTCGCCTATGATTCTAAAAAATCCGGCGGAATTACTATGAGCCATCTTCGTTTTGGCAAATTGCCGATAACTTCGCCGTATCTTATCACGCGCCCCGATTTTGTTTCTTGCTCACAAAAAAGTTACGTTCACCATTACAATCTTATCGCCGGTTTGAAGAAGGGCGGCACGTTCCTGCTCAATACCGATTGGAGCGACGAAAAACTCGGGCGCAAATTGCCGTCCTATATGAAAAAATATATCGCCGAAAATGATATCAATGTTTACACCGTCAACGCTGTTAAAATCGCCGGTGAGCTCGGTTTGGGCGGGCGTTTCAATATGGTTATGCAGGCGGCGTTTTTCAAACTGGCGAATATCATTCCGATTGAAGAGGCTGTTAAATATTTGAAAGACGCTGTTGAAAAATCTTACGGCAAGAAAGGTCCGCAGATTGTTGAAATGAACTGCGGCGCGATTGACCAGGGAATTGCCGCGTTGCACAAAGTTGACATTAGCGGCTGGGATATTAACGCCAAGGGCGAGCGCGAAGGCAAACAGGCGGCGGATTTGCCCGAATTTATCAGCGAAATTCAAAACGTTATGAATCGGCAGGAAGGCGAAATTTTACCTGTCAGCAAACTCGAACAATTTGCCGACGGAACTTTCCCTGTTGGCGGCACGGCTTACGAAAAACGCGGCACGGCTATTCAAGTTCCCGCGTGGGATAAATCCAAATGCATTGGCTGCAACCAGTGTTCATTTGTTTGCCCGCACGCCGCTATTCGTCCGATTTTGACTACGCCCGAAGAATTGAAGAACGCGCCGGAAGGCATGGAGTCAATTCCTTCAAAAATTTCACGCGGCGCTTATAATTTGACAATCGCCGTTTCGACTTATGACTGCCTCGGTTGCGGCAACTGCGCGCAGGTTTGCCCGAAACAGGCTTTGACTATGGTTAAGTTCGACGACGCGGCTAAATCGCGCCAGAAATATTTTGACTACGGCGTGAAAGTTTCGCCGAAAGACAATCCTACTAAGAAAAATACGGTTATTGGCAGTCAGTTTGAAAAGCCGCTGTTCGAATTTAGCGGGGCGTGCGCGGGCTGCGGTGAAACGCCGTACGCTAAACTTTTGACACAACTTTTCGGCGACAGAATGATGATTGCCAATGCTACGGGTTGCAGTTCGATTTGGGGCGCGTCTGCTCCGGCTATGCCTTATACGGTTAACCACAAGGGACACGGTCCGGCTTGGGGCAATTCGCTTTTTGAAGATAATGCTGAATATGGGCTTGGAATGTTCCTCGGCGTCAAGGCTATTCGCAAAGAATTATCAAATCTCGTTGCACAGGCGATTGAAGAAAACAAGGGCAGTCACGAATTGAGGGCGGCGCTTGCCGATTGGAAGGAAAATCTTAACGTCAGCGAAAATACTCGTGAGCGCGCCGATAAATTGACGGAAATTCTTGCTGCGGAAAAAGGCGACGACGCTTTGTTGAACAAAATTTACAGCAACCGCGATTATTTTGTCAAACGTTCGCAATGGATATTCGGCGGTGACGGCTGGGCTTATGATATTGGTTATGGCGGCGTCGACCACGTTTTGGCGAGCGGCGAAAATGTAAATATTTTCGTGTTCGATACCGAAGTTTATTCGAATACCGGCGGGCAGGCTAGCAAGGCTACACCGGCGGCGGCTATCGCTCAATTCGCGGCTACCGGCAAGAGAACTAAGAAAAAAGATCTCGGCAAAATGGCTATGAGTTACGGCTACGTCTACGTCGCGCAGGTTTCAATGGGCGCGGATCAAAATCAGTTGCTCAAAGCCATTACCGAGGCTGAGGCGTATGACGGGCCTTCGCTGATAATCGCTTATGCGCCGTGCATTAATCACGGTATCCGCAAGGGCATGGGCAACAGTCAGCTTGAGGGCAAATTAGCTGTGGCGTGCGGTTATTGGGCGAATTGGCGTTACAATCCTCAGCTTATCGGCAGCGGCAAAAATCCGTTTATCCTGGATTCTAAAGAGCCCGATTTTTCTAAGTTCCAGGAATTTTTGCAGGGTGAAGTTAGATTTTCTTCACTGAAACGCAATTTCCCCGAACAGGCTGAAGAACTTTTTGCTAAAACTCAACGCGACGCCGAGGAAAGAATCAACGGCTACAAAATTCTCGCAGGAAAGGCTTAATCTATGGCAGAAAATATGAATCCTACCCCCCCCGATTCAGTTTAATCTTCCGTTCGGCTTCAACATAATCAATCTTGCTGGCGTGCCGACACCGTTTGCGTTTCGCCCAAATTTGATTGCAGACGCCGCGATAATAAATTCAATTCTGATTCACCAGGAATATAATTTTCCGCTAGAAAATTTTCAGCCGAAACTTATTCTGGACTGCGGCGCGAATATCGGTTGCAGTGCGGTTTATTTCGCCAATAAATTTCCTGGCGCGCAGATTTATTCGATTGAGCCGGAAAAAAATCACGTCACGCTTTTGCGATTCAACACGATTCTCTACGAGCAAATTCACGTGATACCGGCGGCGCTTTGGGACAAGGAAACTTTTATTCGCGTCGAGGACAAAGGCTTTGGCGATTTGGGCTGGATGACTTTTGAGACGGCGGCGGACGACCCAGCGGCGATTAAAACCGTCACCATTTCGAAAATCCTGGCAGAATCTGGCTTCGACGAAATTGACTTGCTGAAAATCGACATTGAGGGCGCCGAGAAGGAAATTTTTGGCGCGCCCGACGTCGGCGCGTGGCTTTCTAAAGTCAAGGTGATTATGATTGAGCTCCACGACCGAATGAAACGCGGCTGTTCAAAAAATTTTTTCAACGCAATTTCAAAATACGACTGGCACTTTGAGCTGCGCGGCGAAAATCTGATTTTCATTCGGGAATAAAAATTTTAGGAGAGTTTAACATGAACTACAGAATGCTCGGCAATACCGGCATCAAGGTTAGCGAAATCGGCATAGGCTGCGAAGGCTTGAGCGAAGAAAATTTTACCATGGCGAAAAAAATTTTTGACATGGCGGAAATGGAAGGCGTTAATTACTTCGACCTTTACGCTTCCAATCCGGATTTGAGAAAAGCTGTCGGCGCGGCTATGCACGGACGCCGTGAAAAATTCGTCGCGCAGGCGCATATCTGTTCTGTTTGGCAAAATGGGCAGTACAAACGCACGCGCAATGTCAAGGAAGTTGCGGCGGGCTTTGACGAGCTTTTGAAACTTTTGCAGACTGATTATATCGACGTGGGCATGATTCATTACTGCGACGCGGCGGACGATTGGGACAACATTGTCAACGGCGGCGTTTTGGATTTTGCACGCGAACTCAAAAAATCCGGCAAAATTCGCCATATCGGTTTAAGCAGCCACAATCCGCTGGTTGCATTGAAGGCGGTTACAAGCGGCGCTATCGAAGTTTTGATGTTCAGCGTCAATCCTTGCTACGATTTACAGCCCGCCTCTGAAGACGTCGAACAACTTTGGAATCCGGCGAATTACGAAAATACTTTAACGAATATGGACGCCGACAGACAGAATTTGTACGAAACTTGCCAACGTTTGGGCGTCGGTATTACGGTTATGAAATGTTTTGGCGGCGGCGATTTGCTCAATGCTGAACTTTCGCCTGCGGGCGTGGCGTTGACTGTCAATCAGTGCATCCATTACGCTTTGACACGTCCGGCGGTTGCCGTTGTACTTTCCGGCGCTCATTCGGTCGCGCAGTTCAAGCAGAGTTTAGCTTACGAAACCGCCACCGACGCCGAAAAAGATTATGCGGCGGCGTTTGCCACTTTCCCAAAAATCAATTGGACGGGGCATTGTATGTACTGCAGTCATTGTTTGCCGTGCGTCAAGAAAATTGATATCGCTTACGTCACCAAATTTTTGAACTTGACACTCGCGCAGAAAACCGTTCCGGAAACCGTGCGCGAACATTACGCGGCTTTGAAACACCATGCGGGCGAATGTATTCAATGCGGCGCTTGCGAAAAGCGCTGCCCGTTCGGCGTCAAAATTCGCGAAAATATGAAATTGGCGGCTAAAACTTTCGGCTACTAAAAATTTTTTATCACAATGTCAACTAATCCTGCTGAAAATTTTTTAGGCGGGAATTTTTTTTTGCTAACCTTGCGTAATAATCAAAATGAATTTATAATGAAACAAAGGACGTGGTGTGATATGAGCGCGGCAAGGCAAAAGTTGAAATCTGCGCGAAGAATTGTTGTCAAGGTCGGCACGAGTACTTTGTCGTACGGTGCGGGCAAAATGAATTTGTATCGGATTGATCATTTGATTCGCGAAATTGCGGATTTGCGAAATTCCGGCAGAGAAATTATTTTCGTGACTTCGGGCGCAATCGCCGCCGGTATTGGCAAGATGGGCTTGAAACAGAAACCGGATACCATTCCGGAAAATCAAGCGCTCGCCGCGATTGGTCAAGGCGTCCTTATGCACATTTACGAAAAATTTTTCGGCGAATACGGGCAGACGATGGCGCAGCTTTTACTTACGAAAAACACCGCCACCGACGAACACGCCCGCGAAAATTTCCACAATTCGCTGACTTCGATTTTAAAAATGGGCGTAATTCCGGTTATCAATGAGAACGACGCCGTTTCCACCGACGAAATTAAGATTGGCGATAACGACAATCTTTCGGCGCTGGTTGCCGGTATGAGCGACGCCGACGCGCTGATTATTTTGACGGATATTGACGGGCTGTACAATGGCAACCCGAAAACTGATAAAAATGCGCGGCTGATTAGCGA
The DNA here is from genome assembly GCA_905235685.1 of uncultured Selenomonadaceae bacterium. GTDB lineage: Bacteria > Bacillota > Negativicutes > Selenomonadales > Selenomonadaceae > Quinella. The sequence continues at coordinate 14,357 of CAJOMO010000009.1, read as the reverse complement.
AGTTCCCGAAATAAATTCCGAGATTGAGCGAATGGCGGGCGGCGCCGGTACGAAATTGGGTACGGGCGGCATGTTCACCAAAATTCAAGCCGCGAAACTTGCCGCCGAAAAAAATATTCCAATGCTGATTATCAGCGGCAAAGAAATTGGGAATTTGCGGCGCGCGTTAAATGGCGAGGAAATTGGCACTATATTTTACAAGGAGTGATTTTGATGTTGATGAAAGAAGTTGTAATGGAGCAGGCGAAATTGGCGAAACAGGCGGCGTTGAAGATGGCGGGCTTGACGACCGACCAAAAAAATTCGGCGCTCTTCGCAATGGCGGACGCATTGGAGAAACGCCAGGCTGAAATTATCGCGGCGAACGTGGAAGACGTGACGACGGCTAAGGAAAAAGGCACGCGCTCGAATATGATTGACAGGCTGATTTTAAATGAAAAACGTATCGCTGATATGGCTGAAGGTTTGCGTCAAACGGCGCTGTTGCCCGATCCGATTGGTCACCAGGATTTTGAAGTTGTGCGTCCCAACGGTTTGAAAATTCGCCGTGTGCGTGTTCCTTTCGGCGTGGTTGGGATTATTTATGAGGCGCGCCCGAATGTTACGGTTGACGCGGCGGCGCTTTGCTTGAAATCCGGCAATGCTTGTGTTTTGCGCGGCGGCTCCGAGGCGATTCGTACGAATAAAAAGTTGACGGATATTTTGATTGACGCGGAAATTTCCTGCGGCATTCCCGAACACGCGATTGAATTTTTGAAAATCACCGACCGCGACGCCGTTATTGCGATGTGTCGTCTGCGCAAATTGATTGACGTTATAATTCCCCGCGGCGGCGCCGGTTTAATTGCGCGAGTGGTGGAGCACAGCACAGTTCCGGTTATCGAAACCGGCACGGGCGTTTGTCACATTTACGTTGACAAGGCGGCGAATTTGGAAATGGCGCTGAAGGTTGTTTTGAGCGCGAAGATTTCTCGTCCGTCCGTTTGCAACGCAATGGAAACGCTTTTGATTCACAAATATATTGCCAAAGAATTTTTGCCGGACATTGCCAAATTGATGGTGGAAAATAAAGTCGAACTTCGCGGCGACGAACTTTGCCGTGAAATTTTGCCCGATATGAAGGCGGCAACCGAGGAAGATTGGAGCACCGAATACAGTGATTTGATTTTGAGCGTGAAAATTGTTGACGATGTCGACGCGGCGATTGCTCACATTAACAAATATAACACGCTGCACTCCGACGCGATTATCACGCAGGACGCCGACGCCGCCAAAAAATTTGAGACGCTCGTTGATTCTGCCTGCGTTTATGTCAATGCGTCTACGCGTTTCACTGACGGTTTCGAATTTGGATTTGGCGCGGAAATTGGAATTAGCACGCAGAAATTGCACGCACGCGGACCTATGGGGCTTGAGGCTATGACCACGATGAAATATTTAATCGAAGGCAACGGGCAAGTTAGATAAGGGGTCAGGAATCAGGAGATAGGGATTAGTGGTTATAAAAACAAGCCAATGAAAATTTTTAGGTACACAATAACGTTAAAAAACTATTTGCGGACGCCTAAGGGGCGGCACGATTTTTTTGATTACATTCGCGCAGGAATAATAATTTTGGCGACGGCGTTAACAATCGGATTAATTTTCGGGTTGAGGTGATTTTTAATGAAAATCGGAATAATGGGCGGCACGTTCGACCCGATACATTTTGGGCATTTGGCAACGGCGGAATCGGTACGCGAAATTTTCAAGCTGGACGAAATTTTATTCATACCGTCAGCGCGCCCGCCGCACAAAGTCGAAAGGCAAATCACGCCGGAAGTTCACCGCTTAATGATGACATTTTTGGCGGTAAAATCTAACGAAAATTTTCAAGTATCGCCGATGGAATTTCTGCGCGACGGACTTTCTTACACGCTTGACACAATGGAGGCGCTGTTTAAAAAATACGGCGCGGGCTCGGAATTATTTTTCATAATCGGCGCGGATTCAATGGCAGATTTATTCAAATGGCACAAAGCGCGCGAACTGGTAAGCAAAGTGCATTTCATAGCCACGAACCGCCCAAATGTCGAAGTGGATTTAGCGGCAATCAAAAATTTTTTCGGCGAATCGGCAATGACACATATTCATCCGGTTTCGACGCCAGGATTGGAAATTTCCTCAACCGATATTCGCGAAAGAATTAAATCCGGCAGGTCGATAAAATATTTAGTTCCTGAAGTCGTTGAAGAATACATTGCAAAGGAGCGGCTGTACAAATGACGATTGACGAAATGCGGCGCACCCTTCAGCGGCGGCTCAAAACAAGTCGATTCGCTCATTCAATCGGCGTGGCGAATACCGCCGTCAAGTTGGCGAAAAAATTTGGCGTTGACGAAAACAAAGCTTACATCGCCGGACTGCTGCACGATTGCGCCCGCGAATTTGAAAATGAAGATTTGCCCGCCGAGGCAATTAAGCGCGGTATCGAAATTGGCGAAGTCGAAAATTCTATGCCGCTTTTGTTGCACGCTTATATCGGCGCGAAAATGATTGGCGAAATTTACGGCGTTGAAGATACAGAAATTGCGCAGGCGATTTATCGGCATACGGTCGGCGCGCGCGATATGACGCCGCTTGACAAAATTATTTATTTCGCGGATATGATTGAGCCGAACAGGAATTATCCAGGCGTTGACAAGCTGCGCGATTTGGCGGAAAAATCTTCGAATCTGGACGAAATTATTTTGACGGCGCTTGACGAATCGATTATATTTATTGTGCAGAAAAAAACTTTGCTCCACCCCGACACGATTGCCGCCCGAAATTTTTTACTACTGCAAAAGTGAGCTGTTGCTGAAATGGCAAATACAACTCAAGACAATATTGAAAAGAAACGCAAATTTTTGAAGAAACGGCGAAGGACAAGATTTTTTCGCGGAATTTTTATGTGCGTATTGACGGCGTTAATCGGCTCTGCAATTTTATTTATCGGCTTAGGAGTTTACAACGGAATCAGCCACATTTACAACGAATTTAGGGAAATGTATTCGGGCTACACCGAGCGGCGCGCTGCGCGAACCGGCGAGATAGATCCGAAATTCGACGGCTACACAAATATTTTGATACTGGGAATTGACGACGGCTACGACGGCGGACCGGAAGCCGATACAATTTTGGTGCTGAGTTTTTCAAATGACACAGGCAAGACGCGGCTAATTTCGATACCGCGGGATACTTGGGTATCTGCGGATTCTTCGGCGGGCAGGATTGGCACGCTGTACAGTTGGGGCGGCGCCAGTCTGATTGTGCGGCACGTGGCGGGTTTGTTGGGAATTTCGATTCATCAGTACGTTGTGATTAATATGGCGACTTTCGCGGAATTGATTGACGTTTTCGGCGGAATTGATATTTACGTCGAGGAAGATATGGACTACGAAGATCCCGAATCCGGCTTAGAGATTCATTTGGGGCAAGGTTATCAACATTTGAACGGCGACGAGGCGCAGAAATATTTGAGATTTCGCAGTGAAAAATTAGGCGACGTGGGCAGAGTTCAGCGTCAACAAAAATTTATCAAAGCGTTTTACGCGAAAGTTCTGCAGCTTGAGACGATACCGAAATTGCCCGCCATTGCCGATATTTTTAGAAACCAAATCGAAACCAGCGCAGAAATATTTGACTCGGCGCATTTGGCAACCGTTTTGCACAGTATGAGCAGCGCCCCGCCGACAACCGTAATGTTGCCAGGCAGCGAAAACGAACAGGGAATTTGGATACCGGATATTCAAGGAATTGACGCGAAAATCCAGGAACTTTTCCCTGTACACGATATAGCGGACGAGCCGGTTATTGAAGACGAGGAGTGATTTTTATGGAAACGACGGAACTTATTCAAAAAATTTGTAAGGCGGCGAGCGACAAAAAAGCCGGAAATATCGTGACGATGGATATGCACGGCCTTATGTTCGCCACCGATTATTTTGTTATCTGCAACGCGCCGACGGCTACGCAGGTTAAAGCCATTGCTGATAACGTTGAAGAAAAACTTGCCGAGGCGGGCGTTCATTTCAACCACAAGGAAGGCTACCAGGAGGGCGAATGGGTTTTGCTGGATTATGGCGATGTGGTTGTGCACATTTTCAAAGACGAAAACCGCGAATATTACGCGCTGGAAAAACTTTGGGGCGACGCCGAGATTAAACGCTATGAAGATTGAATTGAAACCTATGACGGTTGCCAAATTAAAAGTCGTGCGTCAAAGCGACTTCGGCGCATTTCTCGACGCGGGAACGGGCAATTCCAATGATGATATTCTTTTGCACAAAACGCAGCAAACCGCGCCCGTGAATATCGGTGAAGTTGTCGAAGTTTTTTTGTACCTTGACCCGAAAAAAAGATTAACCGCTTCAATGCGCGTGCCGAAAATGCAAATCGGGCAAATTGCGCGGCTGAAAGTTATCAACACGACGGACGACGGCGCTTTTTTGGAAGTCGGCGCGGAACGTGGAATTTTTATGCCGTTCGCCGAAATGATTGGCAAGCCGAAAATTGGCGACGTGGTTTGGGCGAAATTGTACATTGACAAATCCGGCAGGCTTGCAACTTCAATGAAAGTTTCTGATGAAATTCGGCGCGCCTCTAAACCCGCGGAAAATGTTAAGATTGGCGACAAAGTTACCGGCGCTATTTTCAATATCACGGCTGACGGAGCATTTGTCTTTACGAATGAGCGGTACATTGCGTTTATCGCGCAGAAGGAAATTCCGCGGGCGCTGAAATGCGGTGAAGTGGTTGACGTGCGGGTGACTTTTATTCGCGAAGACGGCAGGCTCAACGGCTCGCTCAAAGAATCTAAGGAGCTGGCGATTAACAGCGACGCCGAAAAGATTTTGAAATTTATTCGCGAAAACGGCGGCAAAATTAATCTTAGCGACAAGAGCGCGCCGGAAAAAATTTACGCGGTTTTTAAAATCAGCAAGGCGGCGTTCAAGCGTGCGATTGGACATTTGCTGAAAGAGCGGCTCATTGAGAAAACTGACGGCGGCTTCAAGCTGACTTAGGGGGAAATTTTTTTGCTAATCATCGGACTGACCGGCGGCATTGCCTGCGGGAAATCTGCGGTTTCATTCGTGCTTAGGAAATTCGGTGCGTGGATTTTGGACATTGACGAAATAACGCACAAACTTTTGTTGCCCGAAGGTACGCTTTTTGAAATTTACGTTCAACATTTCGGAAGATATGTTATTGGCGCGGACGGGCAGCTCAACAAGCGAATTATCGGCGAAATTATTTTCAATCACGCGGACGAGCGGCAATGGATAAATTCCGTGGCGCATCCGATTTTGTTAAATTACACCAGAGATTTTCTTGTGGACTGCGCGAATCGCGGCAAGAAATTGGCAGTTGTCGAAGTTCCGCTTCTATTTGAGGCTGGCTGGGAATTTTTATTTGACGAAATATGGGCGGTTCATATTCCGCGCGCTTTGCAAATTTGGCGGCTACGTCAACGCGATAATTTGACAAATCAGCAGGCAATTGCCCGCGTCAACGCTCAAATGTCCGTCGAAGAAATTTGCGCCCGCGCCGACGTCGTCATTAACAATAACAAAAAAAATCGCTCCAATATTTATAAACAAGTCACCAGAGCGTTGAATGGTCGTTTGAATTTCAGTTAAGGTGGGTTCGGTTTGAAAAAATTTTTCGCAGTAATATTCGCCGTCTGCTTAATCGCCTATTTTGTGATAAATTTGCCCGCGGCGCAGAAAAAAATTTTGTACCCGTTCCCGTACCGGCAAACCGTGGAGGATTTATCGGCGCGTTATCAAGTCGACAGATTTTTGGCAATATCAGTAATGAAAGTCGAGAGCAACTTTACGGAAAATGCGCGTTCGAAAAGCGGCGCGGTGGGCTTGATGCAAATAATGCCGGAAACCGCGGCGTGGATAGCGTCCTGCCTTGACGAAGAGCCGCCGACTTTGAATAAATTGAGTGACAGCGGCACGAACATTCGGTACGGGATTTGGTATTTGGCGGAGCTTGAGGACGAATTTTTTGGAAATGACATATTGGCGCTGGCGGCGTATAATGCGGGGCGCGGCAACGTTCGCCATTGGATTGAAAAAAACGGTTGGCAGGAAAATTTTTCTGATGTTGACGCCATTCCTTATACTGAAACCCGAAATTATGTCAAGCGAGTTTTGCAGTGCCGCGAAAAGTACAATGAACTTTACAGCTGGTCAAATTTTTATAAGTTGGTGGAGTTGGGCGAATTGCGCTTTGCCAGTTTGAAGTTCGTTTACTGAAAAAATTTTTGAAATAGGTGAGATTTTTGAATTTCATATCTGCGTTGGAGACGAAAATAAATTTGCAGGAATTGGAAAATTGCATAGGACAGGCGGTCGTCGAAGATAAATTCATACAGGAAATTTGCGCGCCATTAATCGGCGGCGGAAAAAGACTGCGCCCGCTGTTATTTTTAACCTGCACCTGCGCGAATAGAAATTTTTCACCGACGAAAGAAATACCGTTAGCGGCGGCGCTGGAATTGATTCACACGGCAAGCCTGGTACACGACGATATATTGGACAACGCGAAAAAGCGGCGCGGCGTTGAAACGATAAACGCAATGCACGGCGCGCAGATAGCGGTTTTGGTTGGCGATTATCTTTTCGCGAAGGCGTTTCAGCTGGTGGCGGAAAATGACTACGGCGCGGAAGTTGGCGTGATTTTGTCAAAGCTGGTAAAAAATTTGTGCCTCGGCGAAATAATTCAAGACCGGTCATTTTTTGTAGTGCCGACGCTGGAGGAATATTACACGCGAATAAATTTGAAAACAGCATTTTTTTTGTCAACGTGCTGCCGATTGGGCGGAATTGTGGCGAAACTTGAGCGTGCGGAAATTGAAAATCTTGCCGAATATGGCAGCAATTTAGGTTTGGCGTTTCAGATAATTGATGACTTGCTGGATTTTTTTGGTGAGGAAAATGTGACGGGCAAAGCGATAGGCGGCGATTTGAAAAGTGGCGTGATAACTTTGCCGATAATTCGGGCGCTGGAAGTTAGTCCGCGCGCCGATATTTTGACAAAGATAATCGCGCAGGAGAAAATTTCTTGTGCCGATGTCAAATTGGCGGTTGAAATAATTCGCGAAACCGATGCAGTTGAATATTGCCGGACGTGCGCGGAGAATCACATAGCCGCCGCCAAAAACAATTTACCCGCGGCGATTGACGCCAAAATAAATTTAACTTTGAAAAAAGCAGCCGACTTTGTAATTAATCGAAACCGCTAAAACAATTACAACAACCAAACCCAAGGACGGGCGGCAATGCGGCGCGCTTGTCACGTGATGTGACAATCCGCGCCGCGCTTTTCTTTGCAACTTTCTTTTACTATAAAAGAAAGTTGATATATTTACTTGAATAAGTTAAACCAAATTGCTAAAATAGGCGCAGAAAAAAATCAATAGGCGGTGGTGCTTGTGAATTATGATGCCCTAAGTTCCGATGCGGAGTATATGAAGTTGCTGAAATTCCGAACGATAGTCCAAAATACCGACCGTTATTTGGCGGGGCGGGCTAATGGCGTATTTGTTTTTGGAAATATGCGCTCCAAATTCAAATCGTATTCCGTACCGATTTTCAAGCGCTACAATTCCGACCCGCTTATCGCCGCCATGGAAAATATTTTCAACCCGAACAGATCGAGTATGCTGGAAGTTTTGAGCGATCAAGATTTGGTTCAAACTTACCTTGATATGAAATACAAGGGCGGCACTGAAAAAAATTACCACGTCTATTACAGATTAATTTTTTGGCTGCTGTTCAGCGCGGCGATTAACGACGACATTTACAGCGCCGAACTTTCCGGAATTGTCGATTTGGCTTACTGTTTCGACTTCGACGAAAATATTCTGCGCGATTGGTGCAAAGTTGTAAATCTGATTGTCAGCGGCGGGAAATTGGACGATATTAAAAATTTAACCTTCACGACCGAAGAAGCGGATAATTTTTTCGTACATAAATTTGAATGAGGTATCGCCATGAAAAACGTTCCCGCTGTCTTGAAGGCAATGGTCGCCAAATCCGCCTGCAACAAAGTCGCCGGTGAATATTTTCCTTCCGGTATTTTGAAATATCTCGGCAACAAAGATTTTGATCTTGAAAAAATACAAAGAATGTTCCTCGCCGTGCAGGAGGAATTTTGCAAAACCGTTTACAACAGCAATATTTATACCGCGAAAATGTCAATAGTTACCGCGCCCGCAATTGGTAATATTTGTTTCAACCTGGACGCAACTACCCAGGCTATGAAAAAAATCGTTGACGAATCCGGTATGCGCGCCAACGGAAAAATCTTCGTCGAAATGGTCAAGGCGGATTTGCAAGCTGAGTAATTGCTTTGTGAGTCTTGTTTTTTTTTGCCCGTCGTGTTAAAATTCGTGTTGTATTGCACAATGGATATTACAGGAGGTCATATTTTGACAATGAAAACTAGCACAAGGAAAATAGGCGATTACGAAAATGAAGTAACTGTAGAATACGACGCAGCCGAACTTGAGAAGGCAAAACAGCGCGCCTGCAAACAGCTTGCCGAGCACGCCAGCATTCCAGGTTTCCGCAAAGGCAAAGTTCCGCCGATTTTAATTCTCGAACAACATTTGGGCAAAGGCGTTGTCCTTGACGAGGCGCAGGATATTCTTATCCGCCAGGCAGCAAATGACGTTATCAACGACCTTAAAATCGTCCCCGTGACCGAAATGAAACCCAATGTTATCAGCATTGAAGACGGCAAAGAATTTAAATTCACGCTGACGTTCACGCCTTATCCTGAAGTTAAACTCGGCGATTACAAAGGGCTCGAAGTCGAACAGGTTGTTGAGCCCGTAACCGACGAAAATATTGACGAGCAAATTGAAGCACTTAGAAACCACCACGCAAATATGGTTGACGCCCCCGAAGGTGCAAAAGTTGCGAACGGCGATTTTATCACGCTGGATTTTGTCGGCACTGTTGACGGCGAAAAATTCGAAGGCGGCGAAGGCAAGGATTATCCGCTGGAAATTGGCTCTCACAGATTTATCGGCGATTTCGAAGAGCAACTGATTGGCTTGAAAATTGGCGACGAAAAAGACGTTAAGGTCACTTTCCCCGAAGATTATCACGTTAAGGAACTTGCCGATAAGCCCGCAGTTTTTCATTGCAAAATTGACAGCATCAAACATAAGGAACTTCCCGAACTCGACGCAGAATTTGTTAAGAAAGTCAGCAAATTTGAAACGCTCGAAGACTTCAAAGCTGATATTCGCAAAAATATGGAGGCTAATGCTAAACGCCGCGCCATCGAAAAACAGCAGGAATACGTTGTTCAAAAGGCTGTCGATAATATGACTGTCGACGTTCCGCCGGTTATGATTGAAGAGCGAATCGATCAGCTCATTGACGAACTCGACGTCAGACTTCAAAGCCAGGGCATGAAACTCGAACAGTACATGTCGGTTTCCGGTATGGATATGGACGCAATGCGCGAAACTTACCGCGAAGCCGCCAAACGCGACGTGCTTACCGAAATTCTGCTTGACGAAGTCGCCCGCCGCGAAGATATTAAGGCTGACAATCAGGAAGTCAATTACGAAATCGCTTACCTCGCCAGCCTGTACCGCACCACGCCTAAGCAAATCGTCAAAGTCCTCAATGAAAATCGGCAAATCTCAAATGTCGTGGCGAATGTCCGCAGGCGCAAAGTTATGAAGTTCATTGTTGACAATATGGCGCAGGCTGAAGGCGCTGATTCCGAAGAAACTGTTGCCGCGGCTGAAACCCTTGACGCTGAAAAAATTGACGCAGAACCGGCTAAAGTCGACGGCGAAAATTCCGATAAAACTAAAAAAAGCAAATAAATTCTAACTGAATAAAAATTTTTCTTGAAAGGCGGTTGAGATTTGGGCGTTGCCTATTTCTCAATCGCATATTCTTATATTTCAGAGGTGATTTTTTATGGCATACTATGTGCCGATGGTTATTGAAAAGACGGGATTTGGCGAGCGCGCTTACGATATATATTCGCGGCTTTTGAAAGACAGAATTGTTTTTCTGGGCGGACCGATTAATGACGACGTTGCAAATTCGGTTGTGGCGCAGCTTTTGTTCCTTGAATCCGAAGACCCCGACAAGGATATTCACCTGTACATAAACAGCCCTGGCGGCGTCGTTACGGCGGGCTTGGCGATTTATGACACAATGCAGTATATCAAACCGGACGTTTCAACGATTTGTATTGGACAAGCGGCGTCAATGGGTTCACTGCTTTTAACAGCCGGCGCGAAAGGCAAACGTTTCGCCCTTCCGTTAGCGCGAATTATGATTCATCAGCCGTTGGGCGGCGCAAGCGGGCAGTCCACTGATATTCAAATTCAAGCGCGCGAAATTTTACGCCTGCGCGAAGTCGGCAACGATATTCTTTGCAAACATACTGGACAGCCGCGCGAAAAAATTATGGCTGATACCGAGCGCGATAATTTTATGACGGCGGAAGACGCTAAAGCTTACGGCTTGATTGACGACGTTAGTTCGCCCAATTCCAATGAAAACTGAAACTGAAGAAAATGCTCAATAATTTTACTCTAAAACAAAAATCTGGCGGGGGGGGGGTAAAAAATTTGCCTAAATATGAAACAAGTAGCAAAGTTTATAAATGTTCATTTTGCGGGAAATTGGACAGACAGGTTAACCGGCTGATTCAAGGTCCAGGCGTGTACATTTGTGACGGGTGCGTCCGGCTTTGCAATGAAATTTTGGAAAACGAAGTCAAGGAGGAAACTACCACTGCCACCAACCTGCCTAAGCCGAAAAAAATTTATTCATTTCTGGACCAATACATTATCGGGCAGGAAGACGCGAAAAAAACTTTGTCGGTGGCGGTTTACAATCATTACAAGCGCATTGGGCAGAAACGAAAAGCTGATAACGAGGTTGAATTGCAGAAGTCAAATATTTTGATGATTGGACCGACGGGCAGCGGCAAAACTTTATTCGCGCAGATTTTGTCTAAGATTTTGAATGTGCCGCTGGCGATTGTCGACGCGAATGCTTTGACTGAAGCCGGTTATGTTGGCGAAAATGTTGAAGATATTCTATTGGCGCTGATAAATTCGGCGAATGGTGACGTTGGCAAGGCTGAGCGCGGAATTATTTACATTGACGAAATTGATAAAATCGCCCGCAAAGCCGGCTCGACGCGCGATATTTCCGGTGAAGGCGTTCAACAGGCGCTGCTGAAGGTTTTGGAAGGTACAAGCGTTAATGTGCCGATACCGAGCAGCGTTCACCAACAAATGCAGGAAATGATTTCAATCGATACGAAAAATATTCTGTTCATTTGCGGCGGCGCGTTTAACGGGCTCGAAAAAGTTATCGAGACGCGCACCAAGGGCAGTAAATTGGGATTCGGCGCGAATATCACTTCCAAAAACGATAAGGACGTCGGCAAAATTTTGAAGGAAGTTATGCCCGATGATTTATTGCAATTTGGGATGATTCCGGAATTTGTCGGGCGTTTGCCGATAATCGCCACGCTTGACGCGCTCGACGAAAATACACTTGTTAAAATCTTGACTGAGCCGAAAAATGCGCTGATTAAACAGTATAAGAAACTTTTGGACATGGACGGAACGCGTTTGGAATTTGAGGAAGACGCGCTTAGGGCGATTGCCAATGAAGCGATTCAGCGAAACACCGGCGCGCGCGGTTTGCGTTCGATTCTGGAGCGGGTTATGCGCGACAGTATGTTCAATGCGCCGTCAATTGAAGGCAATACCGCTTTGACGATAACCAAAGAAGATGTTAGGTACAATCGAAGCCCGATTTTGCGGAGCGATGCTAAAAAATTGCTTAGCAAAAATTAAATTCCACTTCTTTTTGATTGAGAGGTGACAAAAATTGACAAACGTAATAGAAAATGTGACGTTGCCGCTTGTGCCGCTTAGGGGCGTGACGGTTTTTCCGAATATGATAATGCATTTGGACGTTGGACGCCCGAATTCGATAAATGCGTTGGAGGCGGCAATGGTTGCCGACCGCAGAATTTTTTTAGTCGCGCAGAAAGATATTGATTTTGATTCGCCGAAACGCGAGGATTTGTACGACGTTGGAACTGTGGCGGACGTGCGGCAGATTATCAAGATTCCGGACGGGAATGTGCGGGTTTTGGTTGAAGGCGTGCACCGCGGCGTTATGACGGGCTATCGCGACTTTGAGGGCTACACTGAAGTTGACGTTGAAGTTCACGAGGATATTTGGCAGGATTCACTTCAGCTTGAGGCGATGGTTCGCGGCGTTGTCCACGAATTTGAAGAGTGGGTTAAACTCAGCAAGCGCATACCTTCAGAAACATTTGTAGCGGTGACGATTCTTGAAGATATCGGGCGGCTGGCGGATTTGATAACCAGCCATTTGAATTTGAAACTTGACCAAAAACAAGAGTTGCTTGAGGCGCTTGACGTGGAACAGCGGCTTGAAAAATTGTATACGATTTTGGCGCGGGAACTTGAAGTTTTGCAAATGGAAGCTCAGATAAATCAGCGGGTGCGCGGGCAAATTGAGAAACTGCAAAAGGATAGTTACCTGCGCGAGCAGCTGCGAGCGATTCACAAGGAACTCGGCGAAGACGAAGATGTTGCCGAAAATGCGTCGGAATATCGCAAGCGCTTAGCCGCCGGCGATTATCCGGACGAAGTTAAGACTATCATTGAAAAAGAATTGACGCGAATGGAGCGGCTGCCGTCAATGGCGCAGGAGGCAAGCGTTATTCGCACATATCTTGATTGGCTCTTTGATTTGCCGTGGCGAATTTCAACCGAAGATTCGACTGACATTGCCAATGCGAAAAATATTTTGGACGAAGATCATTACGGGCTTGAAAAAGTCAAGGAGCGCATTTTAGATTTTCTTGCGGTGAAGGTTTTGACTAAGGATAAGCCCGCGCCGATATTGTGTCTGGTAGGGCCGCCTGGCGTTGGCAAAACTTCATTGGCGTCTTCTGTTGCTAAGTCAATGGGGCGGAAATTTATTCGTGCGAGTTTGGGCGGCATTCGCGACGAGGCGGAAATTCGCGGGCACAGGCGGACTTATGTTGGCGCGTTGCCCGGGCGCATTATTCAAGGGTTGAAAAAAGCCGGCTCAAATAATCCGGTATTTCTGCTTGATGAAGTTGATAAAATCGGGCGCGACGGTTACAGCGGCGATCCTTCTTCGGCTTTGCTTGAAGTGCTTGACCCCGAACAGAATAATTCTTTCACCGACCATTACCTTGACACGGCTTTTGATTTGTCAAAAATTTTGTGGATTGTTACGGCGAATGATTTAAGCACAATACCTAAACCCCTGCGCGACAGAATGGAAATAATCACGCTGTCGAGTTACACTGAACAGGAAAAGCTTGAAATAGCGCGGCGGTACTTGACTAAAAAACAAAAGGAAGCCAACGGTTTGAAGTCGGGCGACGTGGTTTTTGCTAAGGGTGTGTTGCAGGCGATTATTGCGGAATACACGCGCGAAGCCGGCGTTCGTGAGTTGGAGCGGATTATCGGGCGTGCCTGTCGAAAGGCGGCGCGAAAAATCGTTGAAGGCGCTGAAGGTACGGTTTACGTGACGACAAAAAATCTGCGCGACTTTCTCGGGCGTCCGAAATATTTGCAGACTAAGGCGGAAAAGCAGCCGCAAATCGGCGTTTCAACCGGCATGGCGTGGACTGAAGTTGGCGGCGATATTTTACCGACTGAGGCTATCGTTTTGAAAGGCAAGGGCAAACTTTTGCTCACGGGGCATTTGGGCGACGTTATGCAAGAGAGCGCTCAAGCCGGCTTGACGTACATTCGCAGCCGCAGTGATTTAATGCAGCTCGACGAGGATTTTTACGAAAAAAACGATATTCACGTGCACGTTCCCGAAGGCGCAGTTCCCAAAGACGGACCGAGCGCCGGTATCACGATGGCAACGGCGATGATTAGCGCGCTGACTAAGCGGAAAGTTCGTTCGGACGTGGCTATGACGGGCGAAATTACTTTGCGCGGAAATGTTTTGCCAATTGGCGGCTTGAAGGAAAAAGTTTTAGCGGCGTATCGTGAAGGTATGCACACGATTATTTTGCCAAAAGAAAACGCGCGCGATATCGAGGATTTGCCCGAAACCGTGCGCGAAAAGCTTGAATTTGTCCCCGTCGAACATATGGACGAAGTTTTGAAAACGGCGTTGTTGTCTTGAAAATTTTTTTCCGTAAATTTTACTGAGCGGTTAATCGCCGCTTTTTTTATTTGCCAAAAAAGTTTTGGCGGCGTATCGTGAAGGTATGCACACGATTATTTTGCCAAAAGAAAA
>CAJOMO010000008.1 GCA_905235685.1 uncultured Selenomonadaceae bacterium | reverse complement strand
TTTGAAACGCCGAAAGTTGGCGGGCATTCGGACGCGTCCAAAACGCCGAGCCGCCCCGAAGTTCCCGCGCCAATATAAAAAAGCCTTCCGCCGTCAGAAATTTTTTCAGCAATTAAATCAACGGCTTCGGCAATTTGCGGCAAAACTTTTTCGACTGCGCCCGCGATTTTTTTATCTTCGTCATTGATAATTTTAACCATTTCCAGCGTCGAACACTTATCAATATTCGCGCTCGCCGGATTTCGTTGCTCGGTTGTTAAATTTCCCAAATTCATGTTATCGCCTCAAGGTATCCAAATTAAACTTGCAATTTCGAAGTCGCCGTCATTTGCGGCAAAACTTTTTCGATTGCGCCCGCGATTTTTTTATCTTCGTCATTGATAATTTTAACCATTTCCGGCGTCGAACACTTATCAATATTCGCACTCGCCGGATTTCGTTGCTCGGTTGTCAAATTTCCCAAATTCATGTTATCGCCTCAAGGTATCCAAATTAAACTTGCAACTTCGGGGTTGCCGTCGGAAATTAAACGCTCTTTGAAACGAGACAGCGGCGCAATTATCGGCGCAAGCGTCAAGCGCAGTTGAAACCGAAAAAGCGTGTGCGAATTTGCGCCATAAATCGGTATTCTGTCCAAAACATAATGCCCTTCGTGCGCCAAGCCATAATCGACAGTGAATCCTGCGCGATAGCCCGCCTCTTTGGTAATGTCTTGCACATCCAAATCGTATTGCCCGTTAGGATAGGCAATGTATTTCGCCGGCTTTTTCAAATACCATTCAATGGCCTGTTTCGAGCCGTAAAGTTGATCCCAAATTTTGTCCCGCGAACGAATATCCGTGAGCAATTTGTGGCTGAGCGTGTGACTTTCGATGTCGGCTAAACCGGACGCCTGCATTTCGCGCGCCTGCTCCCACGTCACGTAATTTGGATAAAGATTCAAATTATCCGTCACGACAAAAAATGTTGCCTTGATGCCGTATTTCTGCAAAATCGGGAAAACATTTTTGTAAATGTCAACGTGTCCGTCGTCGAAAGTTATCACGACCGGATTTTCCGGAAGCTGAACGTTTTCGTCTTCCCACGAATCCAAAAGTTGGTCGGGCGTTATCACGTTGTAGCCGTTGTCAACCAGATATTTCATCTGCGCGTCGAATTGTTCAACCGTCAACGTCAAAGAATTTTTGTCAATGTCGTTGACTTGGTGATAGCTCAAAATTGGCACGCCGTCCTTTTCGCGTTGGAACAGCCAATTTATAAATCCGCTCGCCGCCGCCAACAATATTACCAGGAAAATAAACAAGCGCTTCATCGGAAATTCCCCCTTTGCGGGTTCTAAGAAATTTCAGCCAAATTTCATTTACACTGCTGATAATATATAACAACGCGGCGGAAGTGTCAAGAATTTGCTAGACAATTTCGGCTTTAATGGATAAAATATTTTCGCTATGACGATAAAAAATTTTTTTAAGGGGATGTTGCGGCACATGAAGCGAAATGATTTGTGCTGGTGTGGGAGCGGCAAAAAATACAAGAAATGTCATTTGGAATTTGACGAGCGGCTTGACGGAATAAAATTTGACGCGTCGAAGGGGCAAGTGCGTCCGGCGCATCGGCTGATCAATAACGCGGCTGACGTTGAGGGGATTAGGCGCGCGGCGGTGATAAATTCCGGTGCGCTGGATTTGGCGGGCAGTATGGTTAAAGTCGGCATTTCGACTTTGGCGATCAATAACGCCGTTCACGAATTTATTGTTAGCCAGGGTGCGCACCCGAGTTGCCTTGAATTTGAGGGTTATCCGAAAAGCATTTGCATTTCGCTGAATAATGTTGTTTGCCACGGGATACCCTCAAAGCAGGAAATTTTGAAGGACGGCGACATTTTGAACATTGACATAACGACGGATATGGACGGCTATTTTGCTGACGCGTCGAGAATGTTTTATGTTGGCGAAATTTCTGCAGAGGCGAAAAAATTGATTGAGGTTACGCGCGAGATTATGGAGGTTGGAATTAAGGCGGCGCAACCCTGGCATTTCGTTGGAGATATCGGCGCGGCTTGCGGGAAAATGGCGCGGGCGAATGGTTTTTCGGTTGTAACGGATTTGGGCGGGCATGGCTGCGGCAAATCTTTTCACCTTGAGCCGTTCGTCAGCCACGATTGCAAAGCCGATACCGGAATGCTTTTAGTTCCTGGAATGAGCATAACGGTTGAGCCGATGATTAACGCGGGCAAAAAGCAGGTTACCACTGATAAAAATGACGGCTGGACGGTTCGCACGAAAGACGGCAGCCTTTCGGCGCAATGGGAAAAAACCATTTTGATAACCGAAACCGGCAATGAAATTTTAGCGAGTTGATGATATGAAATTTGAAGATTTGAAAGTGAGCGCGGCGATTTGCGAATTGTTGAGGCGGCAGGGAATTTCGACGCCTACGCCTGTTCAAGAAAAAGTTGTACCGCAGATTCGCGCAGGCAAAGATTTAATTGTGCAGGCGAAAACCGGCACGGGCAAAACTTTAGCGTTTCTTTTGCCAACGATTGAGCGGCTGAAAAAAATTCCGGCGACGCAAGCATTAATCGTAGCGCCGACGCGGGAATTGGCTTTGCAAATATCGAAAGTTGCGGCGGAAATCTGCGCGATTGTGGAAATTGACAGCGTGGTAATTTGCGGCGGACAGGATATCGACCGGCAAAAAGAAAAATTGCGGCGAATCCCCCAGCTGATAATTGGGACGCCCGGCAGGTTGCTCGACCATTTGAAACGCGGCACAATTCAATTGAAGTCCGTGAACAAAATCGTTATCGACGAGGCGGACGAACTTTTGAAGTTGGGCTTTATTGAAGACGTTGAAAATTTGATTCGCGAAACTTCCGGCGACAGGCAAATGATTTTGTGTTCGGCGACGATGCCGCTTAGGATTCGGCAGTTGGCGGCGGAATTTATGAGCGCGCCCAAAGAAATTTTTGTTGACGCAAAAACCGTGACGCTGGAAAATATCAATCAAGTTGTGGTTAAAGTCAACGCCGATAAAAAATTTGGGCGGCTGTGCGAAATTTTGACTGAAGAAAATCCGTACCTTGCAATGATTTTCTGCGCGACGAAGGAAAATACTTCGAAGTTGGCGCTGGAACTGGCGAAGAAAAAATTTGAGGTTGAAGAATTGCACGGTGATTTGACGCAACAGCAGAGAAATTTTGTCTTGAAGAAATTTCGCGAGGCTAAGATTCAAATTTTGGTGGCGACGGACATTGCGGCGCGCGGGCTTGACATTGAAGGCGTGACGCACGTTATAAGTTACGATGTGCCGCGGGATTTTGAAACTTACATTCACAGAATCGGCAGAACCGGTCGCGCAGGAGAAAGCGGCAGTGCGATTACTCTTGTTACCAACGACGAAATTGAGCGGCTGCGTAAAATTGAGCGCGGCATTAAAAAACAGATCGAAGTTAAGCGCCCCGCGGTAAAAAATAACCGCCGCGTTGGAAGGAAAATTACAAAGCGCGGCGAAAGTAATTCTGCAAAGAGGTGACGCGGTATGAGCATTGTGGTAAATATTTACTACAGCGGCGAAAATGGCAACGCGCGCAAATTTGCGGAGGAAATGGAAAAAAGCGGCACGGTTGCTGAGATTCGCAATGAAACCGGCAACGAACGCTACGAATATTTTTTCCCGAAAAATGACGCTGAAACGGTTTTGCTGATTGACAAATGGGAAAATCAAGCCGCAATTGACGCTCACCACGCCTCGCCGATGATGGCAAAAATTTCTGCTCTGCGCGAAAAGTACAATTTGCATATGAAAGTCGAACGGTACATTTCGGACGCGGGCATTCCGGATTCTGACGTGAAATTTCTTAGGGATTAGTGACAAGTAACGGTGATTTTTACACTAATCACTGACTACTGACCACTGACCCCTAAAAAACTGACTGAAAGGAAGTTTTTTCAATGGTTGGTGTAAAAAATGTAGTGGCGATAGTTTGCGGCGGCGGACCTGCGCCTGGTATCAACGCGGTTATCAGCGCGGTTACGAATACTGCTAATCGGCACGGCTGGGACGTTTTGGGAATGTATGACGGCTTTTCGCACCTTGGACGCGGCGAAAAAAATTATATTCGCCTGGACGCCTCGAACGTTAACCGTATCCATTTAACCGGCGGCTGCATTTTGAGAATGTCGCGCTTCAATCCCACTAAAAAAGAGTCCGACCTTCATACTGTTGTCGAAACTCTGACTGAACTTGGCGTAAATTATTTGGTTACAATCGGCGGCGACGATACCGCTTTTAGTTCTTCGGCGGTTTCCGAATATGCGCGCAAACTTGGACGCACAATTAACGTTGTTCACGTTCCCAAGACGATTGATAACGATTTGCCGCTGCCGGAAGGCATCCCTACATTTGGTTTTGAAACGGCGCGCGCATTTGGTACGACGGAAATTCAAAATTTAATGGAAGACGCCCGCACTTCGAATAATCGCTGGTATTTCACAATCGCAATGGGCAGAACTGCCGGACACCTCGCGCTCGGTATGGGGCGCAGCGCCGGCGCGGCTGTTACCGTCATTCCCGAAGAATTTCCGCAGCCTAAAATTCGTCTCCAGCAGATTGTTGATATTATCGTCGGATCGATTGTCAAGCGTTATGTTATCGGCAAAAATTACGGCGTGGCTGTCATTGCTGAAGGCGTCATTGAGAAAATCGCTGAGGAAGATTTTTCCGAATTGGGCAATGTTGTTCTCGACGAACACGGGCATATTCGTTACGCAGAATTGGACTTTGGCGAAATTCTCAAGCAAAAAGTTCTCGGCGAATTGAAACGCCTCAATATTAAAATGTCAATCGTCGACAAAGAAATTGGTTACGAGTTCCGCTGCGCCGCTCCGATTGCGTATGATATCGATTACGCGCGCAATTTGGGTTATGAGGCTATGCAATTTTTGTTCCGCGGCGATAGTGGCGCGCTCATTACCATTCAAGACAACGAAGCTGTACCTATGCGCTTTGAAAATATTCGTGACCCCGAAACCGGCAAAACTTTCGTTCGCCGCGTGAATATTAATTCTGTCCATTACAAAATCGCTCGCGGCTTTATGATGCGTCTCGAAAAGGGCGACCTCGAAGATCGCGGTTTGGCTAACGCCTTCAGAATGGAACCCGAAGAATTTAAACAACGTTACAGTTACCTCTTCGATAATGAACCGTCGCTTGATTCATAATTAGTCGGCATTTCTTTTCACGAAAAGAAACGCCTAGCAAAGAAAAGGGCGGCGCGGATTGTCACATCACGTGACAAGCGCGCGCGGGAGCGCCCGTCCTTGGGCGCTCTTTTTTTTGGTTGTGGTTAAAGTTTTATCGGTTTCAAATTTCGCACGTAATACACATACGCCACAATTAAAAATACCATCGTAAAAAACCAGCTGATTCCGTAAACCGCCATAAGCGCCGCGTACGTCGGATATTCTTCAAAAACCGTAAACACCCAAGTAATTCGGATTCCGCACACAAACACTAGCGTAATTATTGCCGGCGCTAATGAAATTCCGTAGCCGCGCAACGACCCCGATACTATTTCCATTACCACGCTGATTATTTCCGGCGCAATTATAAACCACAGCCGCGTTATTCCCAATTCCACAACTGCCGCGTCTTCGTTGAAAAATCTTATCAGCGGCTCGGCAAAATATAAAATCGTCGCCGACAATATCAACATCAAAACCACGTTCAGCTGCAGCGAAACTTTTGTTACGTCTTTGCAGCGCTGTAAATTCCCCGCGCCGTAATTTTGGCTTACAAATGTTGTTGCCGCCTGTCCAAATCCATTCGTCAAACAGAATACGTTTATCTCGACAGTGAACGCCGCCGCCGAAGCCGCCATTGCGTCCGCGCCCAATGAATTTATCGCCGATTGTATCAGCAAATTTGACAGCGAAAATACCATTCCCTGAACGCCCGCCGGTAAGCCGATTCGTACCGTTTCTTTCAAACAGGATTTTTCAATTTGCAAGTCGCGCAGTTCCAAATGTATCAGCCCGTCAGATTTTATCAGTCGGTACATTAAAATCAGCGCGCTCACCAAATTTGCAATGGTTGTTGCCCACGCTACGCCGTCCACGCCCAAATCAAAATTTACCACGAAAATTAAATTCAGCGCAATGTTCAAAAAGCTGGCGATTGTCAAGGCAACCAATGGCGTTTGAGTGTCGCCGCGCGCGCGGAAAATTGCCGCCTCGAAGTTGTAAATTCCCATTGCCGGTAAACCAATCGCGTAAATTCGCAAATACATTTCAGCCATCGGCGCGACTTCCGGCGGTACAACCAGCCATTCGAAAATCGGATTAACCAAAATCTCTGCAATGCCGCAGAGTATAATTCCTGCGATTAGCGCCAACAAAAAAGCCGTGTGAACTGCCTCGTGCACGCGGTCTAATTTTTTTGCGCCTATGAACTGCGCGATAACCACATTTGCGCCCAAACTTAAGCCCATTAGCAGGCTCACCAACAAGCCGATTAGCGAAGTGTTGTTGCCAACCGCCGCCATTGCATTTTTGCCGACGAATTGCCCCAAAACCGCCACGTCCGCCGCGTTCAAAAGTTGCTGCATAACGCCGGTCAGCGCCAATGGCAACGCGAATAAAATTATTTTGTCCCACAGCGAGCCGTGGAGCATGTCAATGTCACGAAATTTTATCATTTTTCAACGTTAATGTCATTGCGAAGTTTAATTGCCTCGGCAATGTGTTTGGCGGAAATTTCAGCCGCGCCGCCGTCCAAATCCGCCACAGTTCGACCAACTTTGATAATCCTGTCGTAAGAGCGCGCCGAAAGTTTTTTCACTTCAAAAACGTCCTTCAAAAGTTTCTCGGCTTCGGGCGACATTGCACAAAGTTCATGGAGCATAGCGTGATTCATTTGGGCGTTGCAAAAAAGATGATATTTTTTGAGGCGGTTAAGCTGAATTTGACGGGCGGCAGAAACGCGCTCACGAATTTTCGCCGAAGTTTCAGCTTTGCGTTTGGAAGACAGCTCATCGTATTTAACGCGCGGCACATTAACATGAATGTCGATTCTGTCAAGCAGCGGACCGGAAAGTTTGCGCATATAGCGTTTGATGTCAATGGGCGTACATTGGCAATCGTGATCGCGGTCGCCGTGCCAGCCGCACGGGCAAGGATTCATGGCGCAAATCAAAATCATACTTGACGGAAAAGTCAAAGTACCGTTGGCGCGGCTAATCGTAATTTCGCGTTCCTCAAGCGGCTCGCGCAGAGCTTCAAGCACAGGTTTATGAAATTCGGGCAATTCGTCAAGAAACAGCACGCCGTGGTGCGCCAAAGTTACGTGCCCAGGTTTAGGAATAGTACCGCCGCCGATAACCGCCGCAACCGACGCGTCATGATTTGGATGTTGAAACGGGCGCTTGGTAACTAAGCCGCCATTTGCGCCGAGTTTGCCCGCTACGCTATAAATTTTCGTGACTTCAAGGGCTTCTTCGCGTGTAAGTTCGGGCAAAATTGAACTCATACGCTTAGCCAACATAGTTTTACCCGAGCCAGGAACGCCGACCATTAAAACGTTGTGACCGCCCGCCGCCGCAATTTCAAGCGCGCGCTTTGCCATAAATTGTCCCTGCACGTCCGAAAAATCGTCAACCAATTCAATAAAACCTTCCGGCTCGATTATCGGCTGTGGCGTTGCCGGTTTCAATTCAAATTCGTCTTGCAAATATTCAACCAGTTCAATCAAAGTTTCGGGCGCGTAAACTTCGATACCCTCGACTAAGAGCGCTTCATTAGCGTTACCAGGCGCGACGAAAATTTTTTTGAATCCGGCGTCTCGGGCGGTGACTGTCATTGGCAAAATTCCATTGACGCTGCAGAGTTTGCCTTCGAGCGACAATTCCGCTATAAAAACAAACTCTCTGCATTTGTCCGCCGCGATTTTACCCTGTGCCGCCAAAAGTCCAATGGCTATTGGCAAATCCAGCGCGGCACTTTCTTTTTTGATGTCAGCGGGCGCAAGGTTTACAGTAATTTTTTCTTGACGCGAACGCAAGCCGGAATTTTTAATCGCGGTACGAACGCGCTCCTTAGATTCTTTAACCGCGGCAAAAGCCAGCCCGACGATATCAAACGCGGGCATACCGTTGGCGCTGTCGACTTCCACAGAAATGATTAATCCGTCAACGCCTTGAGTAGCCGCTCCAAAAGTTTTGGCATACAATTTTTCTAAACCTCCCAGTAAATTAAAACGGCGCGCACGGACGCGCGCCCCGCCCGCGCTAGTCGCGTGATGCGACTAATGCGGGCAAGTTTTCTTTCTTTGCTTTAGCGTTTCTTTCTTTTTCAAAAGAAAGAAATGCGTAATAAACTAATTAACTTCAAACGCATTTTCGATTTGGCGGACTGTAAAATTTTTCGCATCAGAATAAATTTCAATCACATCGAAACGGCAGGCGCAATCCGCGTAATCGTCATCTTGCAGAAATACGCTTGCCGCCTCAATGATTTTTTGCTGCTTGCGAAAATTCACAGCCTCCGCCGGTAAACCGTGCCGAACATTCGAACGCGCCTTGACTTCGACAAAAACAATCACGCCGTCTTTTTCCGCGACGATATCAATTTCCGCCGAGCGAATACGATAATTCCGCGCAAGAATTTTATAGCCTTTGCCTTCAAGATAATTCGCCGCGCGGTTTTCGCCGGCTTTGCCCAAAATCTTCGCAGCGTCGCCCATTACAATTCAATGACTGCCTTTGAAATTTCGCGTCTGTCTTCGTGCCGAGGTGAAGGTTTCGCCGATTCGTCAGCATAACCAATCGGGAACAGCGCGATTAATTCGTAGCCCTTCATTTCGTCAAAAAGTGATTGAAGTTTAAAAGCGTCAAACATTCCCACCCAGGTTGTGTCAAGCCCTTCGTCTTTAACCGCCAGCATTATGTGCGTGGCAACTATCGAGCCGTCAATCTGCGCGAAATTTACGCCATCGAACGGACGCACGAACGCCGCGTTTTTGTCGACGCCAACAACCAAAACTAAGCCCGCGCCAAATGTAAAATTCGTTGCTTGCTTGACTTTCGCCATCGATTCCGGCGAAGAAATTTTCCAGATTTTGTACGGCTGAAGATTTTTCGCTGTCGGCGCTGCTATCGCCGCTTCCAAAATGCGCGAAATTTTTTCCGGCTCAATCGCCTTGTCCGTCAATTTCCGGCACGAATACCGCGCCTTAGCCAATTCTAAAAATGTCATTAAAATTACCTCCTAAAAATTTTTACCTATCAAAATCGCCGCGAATATCCTCAACCGGCGGCGCGATAGGATAATTGCCACTAAAACACGCGTCACAAATCGGCAAATCGCCCGCCATATCCTTTAAATTTTCAATTGGCAAATAACCAAGCGAATCAGCGCCGATAACTTTGCAAATCTCCTCGACAGTTCGATTATTGGCGATAAGCTGATCTTCGCTCGGAATGTCAATCCCAAAATAACACGGGTGATAAAACGGCGGACTCGACACGCGCATATGAACTTCCTTAGCGCCCGCGTCCCGCAACATATTCACAATCTGATTGCTGGTCGTACCGCGCACAATCGAATCGTCTATCATTACAATTTTTTTACCGGCAACAACTTCGCGCAGAACATTCAGCTTAACCTTGACGCTCTGCACGCGCATTGACTGTTTCGGCTTGATAAAAGTTCGCCCGACGTAAGTATTTTTTGTAAAAGCAATGCCGTAAGGAATGCCGGACTCCATTGAATAACCCACCGCCGCCATATTGCCGGATTCGGGAACGCCCACAACCAAATCAGCGTCGACAGGGTGAGCCTTCGCCAAAAGTTTACCGGCGATTATCCGCGATTTGGTAACGCTCATTCCGTCAAAAGTTGTATCCGGTCTGCAAAAATAAATGTATTCGAAAACACAGCGCGCCGTCTTATTTTTCGCAATGCTCAAATCCATATTCGACTTGATAACGCCATTGGGCAAAATCGTCACAACTTCACCAGGCAAAACGTCGCGAATAAATTTGGCGTTAATCGTCTCAAGCGCGCAAGTTTCGCTCGTTATGATATAGGCGTTGTCCAATTTGCCGATAACCAGCGGGCGAAATCCCCAAGGGTCGCGCGCGCCAATCAACTTCCGCGGACTGGCAATTACCAATGAATATGAGCCTTGAACTTTCTGCAAAGCCTTGACCGTTGCCTCTTGAACCGAATGAGAATTGACTCTTTCGCGCGCAATGTGATAAGCGATAGTTTCAGTGTCCGTGGTTGTCTGGAAAATCGCGCCGCCTTTCGCCAATTCGCGGCGGAGCTGTGGAGTATTAACCAAGTTGCCATTATGCGCCAACATCAGCGTTCCCTTGATATAAGCCAAAACCAGCGGCTGAGCATTTTCACGGCTGGACGCGCCCGCAGTCGAATATCGAACGTGCCCAATTCCCAAATTGCCCTTCAGCGCCATCAAATTACTTTCCTTGAAAACTTGATTGACGCGCCCCAAATCTTTTTGACAAAGAACTTTATCTTTGCCGTCAAAAGTATCAGTCACGGCGATACCCGCGCTCTCTTGCCCGCGGTGCTGCAGAGCGTACAGCCCGTAATAAATTGTCGGGGCAACATCGCCGCCGTCCAAATCGTACATTCCAAACACGCCACAAGCTTCACCAACCGAAATATCCATCGCACCAAAATCCATCAGATTCACCCCACATAAAAAAAATCGCAACAGCATTATATTTTGTTTATTTGAAAGTTTCAAGCCACACCAACAAAACCGAAATATCCGCGGGCGAAAATCGACACGTGATTTTACATATACATATAATTAATATTTTTGGGAATAAATTTATTTTCTTCAAATAAAAAAATCGCAACAGCATTACATTTTGTTTATTTGAAAGTTTCAAGCAACACAAGCAAAACCGAAATATCCGCGGGCGAAAATCGACACGTGATTTTACATATACATATAATCAATATTTCTGGGAATAAATTTATTTTCTTCAAATAAAAAAAAATCGCAACAGCACTACATTTTGTTTATTTGAAAGTTTCAAGCCACACCAACAAAACTGAAATATCCGCGGGCGAAACGCCGGAAATGCGCGCCGCCTGCCCAATCGAACGCGGACGAATTTCAGTCAGCTTTTCGCGCGCCTCAACCCGCAGATTTTGCATTGACATATAATCAATATTTTCAGGAATGATTTTATCTTCGAGCCGGTCAAGTTTTTCGGCAAGCTCCGACTGCTTTTTGATATAGCCTTCGTAAAAAAGCGAAATTTCAACCTGCGACGCGGCAAACGCCGAAATTTCCGGCAGATTAAAAATCTCGCGCAGTTTTTGATAAGTGACATTCGGGCGGCGCATAAGTTCAGCGATTGGCATTGAAGTTTTAATTTCACCAATACCGGCGGCGGCTAATTTCTGATTAATTTCCACGTTCGGCGTGATTTTCTGATTCAGCGATTCAGTTGCAGAATTAATCTCGGCAAGTTTCGTTTTAAATTTTTTAATGCGCTCCGGCGCCGCCAAACCGATTTTGATAGCGTAAGGCGTCAATCTCAAATCGGCGTTATCTTGCCGCAACAGCAAACGGTATTCTGCGCGCGAAGTCATCATTCGGTACGGCTCGGCAGTTCCTTTCGTTACGAGGTCGTCAATCAGCACGCCGATATAACTTTCAGAGCGTTTCAAAATCAGCGGCTCAAATTTTTTAACCAGCGCCGCGGCGTTGATACCGGCGATTAAACCTTGCGCCGCCGCCTCTTCATAGCCCGAACTGCCATTTGACTGACCGGCAGAAAAAAATCCCGCGATATTTTTAAATTCCAGCGTCGGCTTAAGTTGCAAAGGATCAATGCAGTCATATTCAATCGCGTAGCCGTGCCGCATAATCTTAGCATTTTCAAGCCCCGGTATCGTGTGCAAAAATTCAACTTGAACGTCCGCCGGCATCGAAGTCGACATTCCTTGAACGTAATATTCGGTCGTGTTCAAACCTTCGGGCTCAAGAAAAAGTTGGTGGCGCTCCTTGTCGGGGAAGCGAATAATTTTTGACTCAATCGACGGGCAATAACGCGGACCGACGCCTTCAATAATTCCGTTAGCCATCGGGGCGCGGTGAAGATTTTTCCTCAAAATTTCGTGCGTGCGTTCGTTCGTGTAAGTCAAATAACAACAGATTTTGTTGTCAACGGGCGCGTCTGTCATAAACGAAAAATTTTGCATGCCTTCGTCGCCGCGCTGAATTTCCATTTTGCTGAAGTCCAAAGTTCTCGCGTCCACTCGCGCAGGCGTGCCGGTTTTAAAACGCATAAGTCTAACGCCCAAATTTTTCAGCGCCGCAGAAAGTTTAATCGCCGCGCGCTGACCATTCGGTCCGCCGTCAAAAATACTTTCGCCAATGATAATCCGCCCGCTTAAATAAGTGCCGCTCGCCAAAATTACCGCCTTTGCTAAAAAAGTTTCGCCGGTTTCGCAAGTCACACCAACGATTTTATTTTCCTCGACAAGAATATTTTCAATCAGCAGCTGTTTCAAATCCAGATTCGGCGTATTTTCGCAAACATTTTTCATAGCCGCCTGGTAAATTTTTTTATCGGCTTGAGCGCGCAGGGCTTGAACGGCGAAACCTTTGCCGGTATTCAGCGTGCGAAATTGAATGCAAGTTTTATCGGCAATAATTCCCATTTCGCCGCCGAGCGCGTCAACTTCCCGCACCAAATGACCTTTAGCCGAGCCGCCGATTGAAGGGTTGCACGGCATCATTGCCAAATTTTCCAGCGATAAAGTTGTGAGCAAAGTTTGACAGCCCAATCGCGCCGCCGCTAAGCCCGCCTCAACTCCGGCGTGCCCCGCGCCGATTATTATCACGTCATATTTTCCCGCCACAAACATTAAAAATCTCCCCCAAAATTTTTTTGTCAAAAATTGTAGCATTTTCCATTTGACAGGTAAATAAATCCGTTGCAAAATTTTCGCCGGTTGTCCCGATGTAACAACATTTTTCAAAATGCGCGTGTTAATATTTGGCGCAAAATTAATCTAGGGGGGCGTTAATTGTGGTTAATTGGACGAAACATTGTCTGTACTTGCTTTTCTGAGGCGGAAGTTTATTTTGGGCGCTCACACATCAAGTTGATTTGTTGAATTGTTTACATTGGCTGGGATTCCTGCTGTTATTTTTCCTGATAACCACGTACAAACATTTGGGAAAAATGCTGGCGGTTGCTGTAATATTGGGCGCTGTGAGTTTTGTTATTCCGCCGATTGGCGCGGTAATCGCGGCAGTGTCATTTATTTTCGTGATATTGAAATTTAAATTTTTTCTGCAGAATTTGAAGGCAATAGCTGTCGGTGTGTACGTCTATTTCGGATATTTGGCGATTGCGTTAATATTCCACTGGATTTTTTCCTATGCAGCCACTATCGCGGCGGTCGTTGTTGCGCTCGTAGCCACCGCGATTTTCCATGTATTTACCAACAAAATTTATAAGCGCGGCTACGATACCGATAAAGCCTTCACGATTATTGGAATGACGCCGTGGACGATAATCTCGGTGTTTCTGCCGTTTCTCAGAGTCGATTTTGAAGGGCAGGAAGTTTTTCACGGTTTATTTTCCGATCACGCCAGCATCGATATTCACACGCACATTTCGCCCGAAGAAATTTTCAACGACGATATTGCCGACGCCATGCACGAAATGGGAATTACCACGGCGGACGTAATTAAGGCGACCGGTTTTGACATCAACGACGTTATGAATGTTCAGGAAGTTTCGCAGGCGGTGCAGGCTTCGGTTATCGGCTCTACCGCTTACGGCTTGTTCAAAGCCTCGAGTATTCGCAACGAAGACGGCACTGTGGAAATTATTTCGCCCGTGGACGATACGCATTCCGTTATAAAAAATCAGAGCGGCGAACAAATCGGCTCGATCTATCTTGACAAAGAAAATAACCGCGAAGTCGTTGTTCTGAAAAATGGTTTCGCTTACACCATTGACAACGCCACCGGAAATATTCTGGACGGCGAAGGCAAAATTTTGGGCAGGATAACCAAAGGCGAACAAGACACGCGGCTTTTGCTTGACGCGAATAATAACGTTATAAGAAAATTTGAGGCTGACGGTACAATTTTGGACAACAACAATCAAGAAGTGGGCGTTGCGGCTGTTTGAAATTTTTTACTTGCCGATACAAAATTTGCTGAAAATCTCATTGATAACGTCGTCAGTGACGGATTCGCCGGTAAGTTCGCTCAAAAGTTCCAGCGCCGTCCGCAAATCGATTGAAATAAAATCGATACCGATATTTTTTTTGAGGGTAAGGCGCGCCTCTTCCAGATTTTGAACTGCGCGACGAAGTAAATCGGCTTCGCGCTCGTCTCGAACAAAATTCATCTCCGCGTCAACGTTACCAACTTTTTCGGAAATGGCGGCTAAAAATTTGTCGACGCCCAAATTTTTCTTGACGGAAATTGGAATAAAATTTTTCAGCTTAGAATCGTCAATGACGCGCGGCAAATCCGATTTCGTCAGCAAAATAATCGCACTGCGCCCGTCAATCAGTTTCAGAATTTCAAAATCCTCAGCCGTCAATTCGCGCGAGCCGTCGAACAGCGCCAAAATTAATTCTGCGCGATTAGCATAATCTTTCGCCCGCTCAATTCCAATTTGCTCAACCGGATTATCGGAATTGCGAATGCCGGCGGTGTCAATGATTTTCAAAGGAACGCCGCCGATATTTACAAATTCTTCAATGCTGTCGCGCGTCGTGCCTGGAATATCGGTAACGATGGCGCGCTCGGTTTCCGCCAAAAAATTTAGCAGGCTCGATTTTCCAACATTCGGCTTGCCAATAATCGCAGTTTCTAAGCCTTCGCGCAGAATTTTACCCGTCCGCTGATTGTCAAGGAAAATTTTAATTTCGGCAATCTGAGCGGCGATTTTTTTGTCAATGTCTTCGATAAAAATGCTGTCGATATCGTCTTCTGGAAAATCAATCAGCGCCTCGATATGCGCCAACACGCCGAGAATATCTTGACGTATCCTGCGAATTTTCTTTGAAGTTTTGCCGGAAAGTTGATTCTGCGCAATATTCAACGCGGTTTTAGTTTTCGCTTGAATGACGTCCAAAACCGCCTGTGCTTGCGTCAAATCCAATCTGCCGTTCAAAAAGGCGCGCTTAGTAAATTCGCCGCGTTCCGCCGCCCGTGCGCCCGCTTGAAATGTCAAACTCAAAATTTCGCGCAGAACTTCAACGCCGCCGTGACATTGAATTTCAACGACATTTTCCCGCGTATAAGACTTTGGCGCGCGCATAATTAACAAAATCGCCTCGTCGACAATCTCACCGGAAAAATTTTTAACGTGTCCAAAAACAATCTGCCTGTCCTGCGCAACGCTCAAATCTTTGTCGAAAATCTTATCGGCAACGGCAATTGCATTTTCGCCGCTGATTCGGATAATTCCAACGCCCGCCGTTCCAAGCGCCGTAGCTATCGCGCTAATCGTATCTTCAGTTTTCAAAATATCACCCCGCGCCATTATACCACGAAAAAATTTCCTAAAAACTTTTTCTAAAGCGTTGATAAAAAAAACTTATTGATATATAATGCAGGCGTTTAAAGGTTAATTTTTCTGCAACGCGAAAGGTGGTATTTTTATGGAAATTGCTTTCTGCCGAATCGATGATCGTCTGATTCATGGACAGGTCGCAACAGTTTGGTCAAAAGTTACAGGCTGCAATCGTATTATGTGCGTCAGTGACGAAGTTGCGAAAGACGAATTGCGCAAAAAACTCTTGCTCCAAGTTGTTCCCCCTGGACTTAAAGGCTATGTCGTTTCAGTCGAAAAGGCTTGCGAAGCTTACACCAATCCGAAGTTCGATTCTTTCAAAACGTTGTTCCTGTTCACAAATCCTACTGATGTTGTTCGCGCAGTGAAGGGCGGCATTCCGTTCAAATCCGTCAATCTCGGCGGAAAAACTTTTAAAGATGGCGACACAATGATTTCACAGGCAGTCGGCGTTAGCCCCAAAGACGTTGAGGCGCTGAAAGAACTCCTTAGCATGGGTATCGAAGTCGAAATGCGCAAACTCGCTAACGATACGAAAGTTCCGGTTGAAGAAGCATTGAAGGCTAAAGGTCTCTGGTAAGACGTAAATTTTTGTTCGGCAGTTGCGGGCGTGAGAGGTATCTCTTGCGCCTGCATTTTGCCGTGTAAAAAAATCGTCGATTCGGCTAATCAATTTTTTGGTATTATCCCAGGTCTTTGAAAAATTTATATTAAAGTAAGGGGTGTTTTGTGCTATGACGATTGTATTGCTATTTATAGTTGCAATGATAACCGGATTTGCGGCAGTCTTGGACGAAGCGCAATTCCACCGTCCGGTCGTGGCGTGTACAATGACTGGCGCAGTTCTCGGCGATTTGACTACAGGAATTATTCTTGGCGGTACACTTGAAATGATGGCGCTCGGCTGGATGAACGTCGGCGCGGCCATGGCGCCTGACGCGGCGCTTGCCTCGGTCGTTTCAACTATTTTGGTTATCGTTGGTCATCAAAGCATTGGTGCAGGTATCGCATTGGCTGTTCCGCTTGCGGCGGCCGGTCAAGTTTTGACAATTTTTGTTCGTACTATCACCGTTTTCTTCCAGCACATGGCAGATAAATACGCCGAAGAGGGCAATTACCGCGGCATTGAAATGTGCCACTGGTTGGGCTTGCTCCTTCAAGGTTTGCGCGTAGCTATTCCGTCCGTTGCGATTTACATGGTTGCAGGTACTGACACTGTTAACAATGCACTTAATTCTATTCCGGAAGTTATCACGCGCGGTTTGCAAGTCGCCGGCGGCTTTATCGTCGTTGTCGGTTACGCAATGGTTATCAATCTTATGAACGCGCAGAAATTAATGGTTTACTTCTTCCTGGGCTTCCTGCTCGCAGTTTTCACGAACATTAACCTTATCGGTTTCGGTGCTGTCGGTGCAATTTGCGCTTATTTCCATATTCAAACAATGCAAATGAATATCGACATTGAAGAAGCGGCTAAAACCGGCGGCGGTGGCGGCGTCGAAGGCGACGACATTGACGATTCCGATTTAATGTAAGGAGGCGAACAAGATGGCTGGAAAAGTTACCAAAGACGACCTGTTTTGGGTATTTGTAAAATCTAACTTCCTGCTCGGATCGTTCAACTTCGAGCGTATGCAGGCAATGGGTTTCTGCGTGGCGATGATTCCAATTTTGAAACGCGTTTATACCGGCGACGATTTGAAAGCGGCACTCAGACGCCATTTGGAATTTTTTAACACACAGCCGTTCGTGGCTGCGGCAATTATGGGTATTATCGGCGCTATGGAAGAAAAGAAGGCTAACGGCGCTGATATTAGCGAAGCAACTTTGTCCGGTGTTAAAGTCGGTTTGATTGGTCCTTTGGCGGGCGTCGGCGACCCGATATTCTGGGGTACAATTCGTCCGGTTTTGGCGGCTCTGGGCGCGGGCGTTGCTCTTACGGGCTCGCTGATTGGTCCTTTCATTTTCTTCATTGGATTCAATATTATTCGTCTTGCAACGCACTGGTACGGCGTTCAATACGGTTATACTCAAGGTACGGCGCTGGTTGAAAATATCGGCGGTAACCAAATGCGTTTCCTTACCGAAGGCGCCTCCGTTCTCGGTTTGTTGGTTATGGGCGCGCTCGTCGCGAAATGGACAAGCGTTAACATGCCGCTGGTTATTTCCGAATACACAAATTCAGCCGGTGAACACGTTGTAACCACTTTGCAATCTATTCTCGACAGCTTAATGCCGAGTATCGTTCCGCTGCTGATGACTTTTGCTTGTATGGCTCTTTTGAAAAAAGGCGTAAATGCTTTGACAATTATTGTTGGGCTTTTTGCAATCGGTATCATTGGTTACGCGATTGGGCTTATGGCGTAATTTATCTGAGAAATTTTTTTTGAAAACAGGCAGGCTTTGCGATTTTGCAGAGTCTGCTTTTTATTTTTAGGTTAGAGTTTACAATTCCGCCGATTTGATATAAAATTACTTCAAGTATCAGAAATAAAAATTTTAAGGATGGTTTTTATGGAATTGATAAATCGCCCGCTGTATTTGCAGCAACTTCAAAAACTTCGCGACCGTAACGCAGTAAAAATTTTGGTAGGAGCGCGCGGCGTCGGTAAAACTTCCTTGCTTGACATTTTCGCGCAGGATTTAAAAAATTCCGGCGTCAATGGCGAAAATATTGTCCGCGTCGACTTCGATACAATCAACTTTCAAAATCTCGACGCTACCAACCTTTTCGCAATGCTTACCGCGCAAATTCCAAAAAGCGGCAAAACTTACCTGCTCCTCGACGAAATTTCTCAAATTCCAAATTGGCAAGACGCTGTCGTCAAGGTAAAGAAAGACTTCGACGCTGATATCTACCTCAGCAGTTCGGTTGAATTGGCTGAAATTTCCGCGCCGACAATTACCGTCAACGTCCTGCCGCTGTCTTTTAGGGAGTTCCAGGATTTTTACCATTTCGCTGACGACGTTTCGCTGAATGAGCGCTTTGCAATGTACTTGAAATTCGGCGGTATGCCCGCGGTGATTAAAACTTTGCCCGATATTTCCGCCGCCATTTCGATTTTGTCAAATGATTTTTACTCTGCAATTCTGCGCGACGTAGTTTCCGGCAGCAAAATTACCGATTTTGAATTGATGATTGGCTTGATTAAAAAAATCTTCGCGCAGGTCGGCAAAATTCAATCCTACAACAGATTCAGCAAAATGTTCGAGAATAATCCGCCCGCCGTTCGCACTGTCGAAAATTACGTAGATCATTTGTGCGCGGCTCACGTTTTGCACGCGTTGGCGGTTACGGATCTGCGGCGCGACAACACGCTTAAACGTTTAGCGAAATATTATCCGGTGGATTTCGGCTACAGCACGCTGATGATTGGCGAACAGGAAATTTCGCAGGAGATTTTGGAAAATGCGGTTTACGCGGAACTTTTGAGGCGCGGCTACGAAGTTTCGGCGTATCGCGTGAAAGATGCGCTTGTTTTCCAGGTTGAACGCGGAGAAGCCGGCGACAGAATTTATATCAACGTCGTCAAGCACGCGGGAGCGTCAAGTTTCGTGCCGTTGCGCGCGGTAAAAAATCTTTTCGCAAAATGGGTTATCACGGCGGACGAGGACGTTTCGGATTCCGGCGACGGTATAAAAGTTATCAACGTGTTGGATTTTCTTATGTCGAAATGAAAACTTTGGCGATTGTCATACTTACCGGCAACGAAGAGCAAAATATTATCGACGTGGTGAAAAATGCGCGGCAATGTACCGACGAAATTTTGATAATCGATTCCGGCAGCACGGATAACACAGTGCGGCTGGCTAAGGAAAATGGCGCTAAAGTTTTTCAGCGGGCGTGGGACGGCGATTTTGCCGCTCAAAGGAATTTCGCCCTCGACAAAACCGCGGCGGATTTTGTGCTGTACCTTGACGCCGACGAAAGACTTATGCCTTCAACTATTGAGCATATTAAAAAAATTTTGGCGCAAGATAAAACTGATTCGCAGTATCGAGTTCAGCGAAAGTCAATTGCGTTCGGCAAAACTTTCAATCACGGGATTTTGTATCCGGATTATGTTTTGCGAATGTTCCCGCGCGGCAAAGTGAATTGGGTTGGCAAAGTTCACGAGCGCCCCGAATGTTCCTGCAAAGTCGAAAATTTGAGCGGCTACCTTGAACACCACACTTACAAAAATTGGGCGGCGTGGGAACGAAAATTTCAGCTGTACACAACGATTTGGGCAGAGGCGGCGTATCAATCCGGCAAACGCACTTCAAAATTTGCGGTACTGCTTCACGCAAGCGCAGGATTTTTTAAAATGTTCGTGTTAAAAGCAGGATTTTTGGACGGCTGGCTCGGCTTGTACACCTGCGTTAATCATTTTTTCTACACGCTGATGAAATATTTAAAATTGCTGGAGTTGCAAGAATCGCATAAAAAAAACGAGCGCTAAGCCCGTTAAAAATTTTTGAGTCGCTTATCGGCGGCTTTTTTTATTCGTGG
Source organism: uncultured Selenomonadaceae bacterium (assembly GCA_905235685.1). GTDB lineage: Bacteria > Bacillota > Negativicutes > Selenomonadales > Selenomonadaceae > Quinella. The sequence goes on along the minus strand of CAJOMO010000008.1, from coordinate 38,863 downwards.
ATAATGAAAGCGTAACCGGCGTCAAAAGATTCACCGACCGGCAATTTGTAAATGCCTTCCTTCGCGGTAATGTCGCCCGTGAAATCGTCATAATCGGCGTGCCCGAGCCACGGCTCAATGCAAAGCAAAGGCGCGCCGCCCTGCGCAGGCGTCCAAATCCCCATGTACGGAAAACCTTTCGCGCGAACCGTCACAGATTTTTTACTCTTGCGCGAGCAAATCGAAATTTCGTCAGACTTCAAATCGTCGAAAACCAGCGCGTCGCCTTTGAAAAGTTCGTAATTCAAATCGAGTTCCTTGCCGTCAATCGTCGGGACGCGGTCGTGCGTGAGCGTGCCATTCGCCGAAAGTAAAATGCGCGAAGATTTTTCCGGCAAATCGAATTTCAAATAGCAGTCGTCAAAATTTTCACCGTCGACAATCGGGCAACTCAGCGCCGGATGCGCGCCAATCGAAAAATACATTGGCTTATCGTCAAGATTATCAACGCTCCACATAACTTCAACGCGGTTGTTGCGCAAAATGTAGGCAATTTCCAGCTTGAATTTGTACGGATAAACCTTGAGGGTATCGTCGCTCCAATTTAGCTGAAACGCAACTTCGTCCGCCGCCTCGCGAATACATTCATAATCGGAAATGCGCCCGAAGCCGTGTTGCGGCAACTCATATTCTTTGCCCTCTGCGCGATATTTATTATTGACAACCTTGCCGACAATCGGGAAAAGCACCGGCGAAGTGTACTTCCACCATTTTTTATCGCCGTGGAAAAGGTATTGCGTGCCGTCCGATAAGCCGGTAATCGACTTCAATTCCGCGCCGTGGTCGTCAACCGTTATCTGCAGAATATCATTTTTTAAGGTATGCAACATAAAAATTTATCCTCCAACATAAAATTTTTATCCGACAACAACCGCCAAACCGTCGGGTATCACCGTGATTTTCGCGTCTTTGCCTTCGTATTCGTACGCGCGCGCCAGTGCCTCGTCAAAAGTTTTCGCCAATTCCATATGCATATCCGTTACCAAATTCGGCTGAACAAGGTCGGAAACCATAATGACGCGGTGATGTGCTAAAATGCGCGCCAAAATCTGCGAAGTCCATTGATCCGGTACGGTTTCTTCGCGCGGCGTGGCTATCGCTTTCTGCAAAAATTCCTGCGGCGTCTTATAATCCGCCAGATTGTGATAAAAACCTTCGCCGCCGTGTCCGTCCGCACAGCCCGCTATCATTACGATCGTGCCGCCTTCTTTGTTGGTAGCCTCAGCCGCCGTCATGCCTTTCACAGCTTGATAAATATTCTGGTCAAGCGGATAGCCGCCGTTTGTCGAAATGGCAATATCGCAGTTAACTTTGTCGACGTGCGCCAAATCGCCAACAAATTTACAGCCGGTTTCGTGCGCCTCAACAAGGTCACCGGCAAACGACGCGATTATCTCTTTGTTTTCATTGAGAACGACATTCAGCACAAATTTTAAGCCCGCAGTTTTCGCCGCGTAAAGCATATCGGCGTGAATCGGATTCCCTTCAAGAATGCCGGGGCGTGCTTTGTCCGAATCAATAAAATCGCCGCAGTGATTAGCCATAACGGTTTTGTATGACGCAACGCCAGGCAAAACAGATTTGCGCCCGCCGGAAAAGCCCGCGAAAAAGTGCGGCTCAATGAAACCTTCGGCAATGAGCAATTCAGCGTTGACAGCCGCTTTGTTGACAATGCACGCGCCGCCGCTCGGCAAAGTTCCAATCCTCACCATATCGGCGTCATTTTTCGAATCGTGCATGATAATATTTTCGTTCTTGACAATTTCAGCGCCGTACTTATTTACAAGTTCCTCGTGCGTCGAAGCGCGGTGAAATCCTGTTGCAACGAGTATACTGATTTTGATATTCGGCTCAGCTGCGCGAATCCGGCGGAGCAAAATCGGCATTGTAATATGCGAAGGCACGGGGCGCGTGTGGTCGGAGCTGATAATCGTAACGTCCTTTTTGCCCTTAACCAAATCTTCGAGGCGCGGCGAGCCAATCGGGTTATCAAGAGACTTTTCAACGAGTTCTTCTTGACCGAGTGCGGCTTTGTAAGTTTCAGCTTTGGAAACCAAAACAGCAGCTATATTTTTGTCGTCAATCGCCGCTTCGATATGCCCTTTGTCGTAAGGAAACTTAAATTTCACAAATATTACCTCCTTCAAAAATCTAAAACAAATCTTAAAATTGATTTAAGCACAAATTTTCGCCACTGTCAACAAAAAAATTCGACAAACCGAAGTCTGCCGAATCGAAAATATTTTTTAAATCAGCCGAATTTTAGATAGCCGCAAAGCCTTCGTCCAAATCGGCAATAATGTCGTCGATATGCTCAGTACCGATTGAAAGGCGAATCGTCGAAGGTGTGATACCGCTGGCAAGCAATTCAGCCTCAGTCATTTGCGAATGAGTTGTTGACGCCGGATGAATCACCAACGATTTGACGTCCGCAACATTCGCCAGCAATGAAAATATCTTCAAGTTGTCGATAAATTTTTTAGCCGCCGCCGCGCCGCCTTTAATTTCGAACGTGAAAATTGAAATGCCGCCATTTGGGAAATATTTTTTGTAAAGCTCATGGTCGGGGTGATTTTCAAGCGCGGGGTGATTGACTTTGTCGACGTACGGATTTTTTGCAAGATATTCAACAACTTTCAGCGCGTTGTAGACGTGGCGCTCAACTCTTAATGACAAAGTTTCAGTTCCCTGCAAAAGCAAAAACGCATTGAGCGGGGAGATAGCCGCGCCGGTATCGCGCAGGAGAATTGCCCGAATGTAAGTTACAAACGCCGCCGCGCCCAAAGCTTTGTAAAAACTGACGCCGTGATAGCTGGGATTCGGCTCAACCAACCACGGAAACCTGCCGCTTTTTTCCCAATCGAATTTGCCGGATTCAACAATGATACCGCCGAGCGTTGTCCCGTGCCCGCCAATAAATTTCGTTGCCGAATGAATGACAATATCCGCGCCGTATTCGAACGGACGAATTTGATAAGGCGTAGCGAAAGTATTATCAATCACCAGAGGAATTTTATGCTTGTGGGCGATATCAGCAACGGCTTGAATGTCAATGAGCGTAGCGTTCGGGTTGCCGACGGATTCAATGAAAATCAGCTGCGTATTTTCCTTAATCGCCTTTTCAAAAATAGCCGCGCCTTTGGACGGGTCAACAAAAGTTGTGTCGATGCCGTAATCGGGCAGGGTATGTTCAAAAAGGTTGTAAGTGCCGCCGTAAATTGTAGTTGCCGCAACGATGTGATGCCCTTTGTGAGCAAGAGCCTGTACGGCGTAAGTAACAGCCGCCGCGCCCGAAGCCAACGCAAGAGCCGCACTGCCGCCTTCCAGCGCCGCGATTCTGCGCTCGAAAACGTCCTGTGTTGGATTTGTCAAGCGCCCGTAAATATTTCCCGCGTCGCGCAGAGCAAACCTGTCTGCCGCGTGGTCAAAGTTGTGGAAAACATACGACGTAGTTTGATAAATCGGCACTGCGCGAGCGTCCGTGACGGGGTCGGGGCTTTCCTGCCCAACGTGCAACTGCAACGTTTCAAATTTGTACTTGCGCTTTTCAGTCATGTTAAAAACCTCTCCTTCAATAAAGCAGCGCCTGCAAAAATTCCCTCGTCCGGTAACGTCAAAAAGATTCACATTACGCCAAAAATTTCAACGCAAATTTTAACACCGATTCAGTCAAGTGTCAATTTCTTTTCCGAACGCGAAATAATAACCGACTTTGAAACATTCAGCCAAAAATTTTCTATCAGTTTCGTCGGCAACGGCGGCTAAATTACTTCGGCGTCCCAAAGAATTGTATCGCTGATTATTTTCGTAGCAAAAATTTTGAGCGGTAGCCTTGGCGGTTTTCGGCGAAACTTGCTTGCCGATTGGAATAATGCGCTGACTCCAACTTTGCCGCGTTGAAGTTTTTTTCTCAAGCTTAATCGAATATTTGTCCAGATAATAAGCGTTGCCCTTGTAAAAAGCTATGAAAATTAGATTAGGATCGTCACCGATTCGCGCAGGAGAAGACGCCGGAAGATTTTCATTTTCGGCAAGGGCGATTTTAATTTGCTGTTCGAATTTTTCAATGTGCGACCAATCCATTTTGAATTTGCGGCTAACCTCGGCAGTTTCTTTCGCAGGATAAATTTTCGGCAAATCGTAGGCCTGCGCCGTACCCGCAAAAAAAATAAAGCCGGTTAACACCGTACAGAAAATCTTACCAAACATTTATTCGGTCCTTTCGTACGCAATCGGCTCAATGATAGGGATATTTGGCTCTTGCTTTTTTTTTGAATGGCTCATGGCAGCGAGCAAATCGGGGTTTTCAAATCGGTTGCCCAAAATTTTCATGCTCCAGTCGTGAATGTCGTACAGGGAGCGCAGGGTATTTCTTTTGCCGTAGCGAACAACAAAACAGCCGCCGGAAAATTCCACCACGCCGATTTTGCCGTCGTCGAACGCAACAATATCGTCTTCGTAAATTTCCCGCCCGTCCTTATCGAGCAAACCCGTGAATTGCCCGATAGTTTCAGCTTCAACGCGATAACCTTCATAGCCGTTTTCATAGACGAAAATGTGAGCCTGCGGACCAGGGTCGCCGTAAGTGCCGCGCTTTAGATAAAAGCCGTAAATCCAAACGCTGTTGGTTTCGCCGTTGAATATTTGAAAAGTTTTTAAGCCACGGTATTTAATTTCACGTTCAGCCACAATAAACGCCTCCTCAAGCTAAGTTATACCGCACCTCTCAACTATTTTTTACGGATTAAAAAAACCGTTGCAGATAATTTTACAATATCGAAAATTTAATTTCAAGATACCCCGCCATAAATTAATTCGGCAATGTGGCGGACGGCGGCGGGATAATTCAGCCCTGGACTGAGCAAAAACAAATTTTGTGGCAGATAATAAAGCTGATTATTTTTGACAGCGCCAATCGCCTGCCACGCGTCATTTGTTTCAATCGCCCGCTGCATATTCGCCTTGATTTCGTCAACGTCGCCCATGCTCGTCACGAAAATAATTTCGGGATTTTGCGCGGCTAAAGTTTCCATACTGTAGGGCGCGGCGTCGGGATTATTTTCAAGCGGCGTCATACCCGCGGCAACATTTTCCCAGCCGAACATTTCAACGATATTTCCGGCGATACTTCCTTCAAGCTGAACGCTCAAACCCTGCGCGGTGCTGTGCAAAATCGCCACGCGTTTTTTTTCGTGCGGCACGCTGTCAAGAATCTGCTGAATTTCGCTGTCCAACTGCGCGACAATTTTTTCGGCCGTGTCAAGGTTGCCGGTAATTTCGCCAAAAGTTTTCAGTTCGTTTTTAACATCGGCGTAAGTTTTCATATCCAAAACGAGCGCAGGAATTTTATTTTCGCTCAGCACGGGCAAAAGTTTTTCGTTCATGCCCTTGTTGACGATAACCAAATCGGGCGCGCAGGACAAAATTTTTTCGACGTCGACATTGTAAACGTGTCCAATGCTTTGAATATTTTTCGCCCAATCCGGCATGTTGTTTTTAGAATCCGGACGCCCGACGATATTTCCGCCGACAGCGTGCAAAGGCTCAAGGAACGACGCCGAAGTTACCACAATTCGCTCCGGCTTATTCGGAATGGCAACTTGATTTTCGCCGCCGCAAGCCGTTAAAAAAATCGCCGCCAATATTATCAAAAAAATTTTACGCATTGCCGCCACCGCGCCTCGTCAAAATCGTTGAAAGATAATTCAGCTTGTCATTTCTGCGCGAGTTAATATCGGTGATGACTTTTTCGTCAGCCAGTCCGCAGCGGCTAACCAGCACAGCTTGAGCCGTCATATTTTCCGCGTCGAGAATATCAGCCACTTCACCGAAATTTTTATAAACTTTCATAAGCACGGTTGCGTCAGATTTTTTCACGGCGTCAATAATTTTTTTGCGCTCAGCCGTGGCGGGAATTATCGTCAAAATATCGTTGCCGTAAGCCACTGGATAACCGATATGACTTGCGATAGCCAGAAACGCCGGCACGCCGGGGATTGTCTGAATTTCGACGCCGGAATTTTTTAACAGCCGGAAAATATAAATGTACGTGCTGAAAAACATTGGGTCGCCGAGCGTCAGGAACGCCACATTTTTGCCCTCGCGCAGGTGCAACAGAATTTCGCGCTTGTTGTCTTCAAAAACTTCGGGCGTATCTTCAAAATTTTTAACCATCGGGAAAGTCTGATAAACAATCTTGACATCTTCGCGCAGATATGGTTTGGCGATTGTCAAAGCAAGGCTGTCGTCCTTCTTCTCAGTTCGCGGCGCGATAATGACATTAGAATTTTTAATCGCGTGAATGGCTTTGACGGTCAAAAGTTCGGGGTCGCCGGGACCAACGCCGATACCGTAAAAAATACCCGTAACATTTTTCATTTGGTGAATTGCCTCCACTGTGCTAAAATATTTCACAAAGCTCATACACGATTTATTTTCGTCGGCGCGAAAATTTTTTTCAATGATATCATACCCGTTAAAATTTTGAAATACCGGAGGCGCAAACGTGCAATTTATTTTTTTCGTTGTGTTGATAATTTTTCTGTTGGGAATTTGGCGCGCGCTCAAAATATCGCGAAAATCGGTTGAACTCATCGCGAAATATGAGCAGGACAAAAATAATCCGGCGCTGATTGAAGAAATTTTTTCGGCACTGCGCGAAGATTTTTTTCTGAATAAAATTCTGCAGGAACACGGCGCGACGATTGACGATATAAAAATTTTGCACGGAAAATTAATGCAGTGGGGAGATTTCCGCAAATACAATCGGTACGTGCCGATAACGTCATTTTTCAATCGGACGGCGCTGAAATATTTACTGGAACACAAAGCTGACGACGCCAAATCTTTAACCGAAAAAATGATGAACCACTTCCATATTTAAAATTGGCAGGAAAAAGCATAGGCGCGGCGAATTTTTCAACAAGAATTTTTTTAGGAGGGGCGAACATTGGAAAAACGCGAAAGTTTATGGGAATCATATCTTAAGCGCGGATTCAGTCGGCGCAGTTTTTTAAAAGGCTGCGTGGCGTTGACGTCGCTAATGGGCTTGAGTACAGATATGCTTTCAAAAGTAGTTGAGGCGGCGGAAACAAAGCCGTTGCCGGTGGTTATCTGGATACACGGACACGAATGCACGGGTTGCGACGAATCTTTCATAAGGTCGGCGTCGCCTTTGGCGTCAGATTTGGTTTTGAATAACATTGATTTGGAATACGACCATTTATTGAGCGCGGCGTGCGGTGCGCCGTTCGAGGCTCATTTGGACGAAACTATCAACAAGTACAACGGGCAATATATTTTGTGCGTTGAAGGCGCAGTTGCCACGAAGGAAAGCGGCGTTCATTGTATGTCGGGCGGTCATACATTTTTGCACACGCTGCAGAAAGCGGCGAAAGGCGCGGCGGCGATTATTGCTTATGGAAGTTGCGCGGCTTACGGCGGTATTCAAGCGGCGTCGCCAAATCCAACCGGCTCAGCGGGTATTGGGCAATTTGTTGGCGGCAAGCCGGTTGTGAATGTTCCTGGTTGCCCGCCTATTCCCGAAGTTATGACGGGCGTTGTTATGCACGTGGCACTTTTCGGCTCGATACCGCCGCTTGACGGTGATGGGCGTCCTAAGCAATTTTACGGCAACAGGATTCACGATACTTGTTATCGCCGTCCATTTTTCGACGCGGGAATGTTCGCTGAAACTTATGACGACGCCGGTTCAAAGGCTGGTTGGTGTCTTTACAAATTGGGCTGTCGCGGGCCGGAAACTTACAATTCCTGCGGCAATTTGCGTTGGTGGCAGGGCATGAGCTATCCTATTCAAAGCGGCGCGGCGTGCATTGGCTGTTCGAACAGAAATTTCTGGGACGAAGCGCCATTTTCAAATAGACTTCCGCAGTACGGCAAACTCGGCGACGCTGACAAAATCGGCGTAGGTTTGGGCGTAATGACGGCGGCGGGCGTTGCGGCTCATGCTGTGGCAAGTATTATTCAGCGCAACAGCCGCGACAATTTGCTCGAAGACGAGGATAAGTAGGGACTAGTGGAAAGGGAATAGGGGCTAGTGTTGTGCAAAGTTATAAAGAATTGATTGTTTGGCAGAAGTCTATGAAACTTATCGTTGAAATTTATAAATTGGTGAAACTTTTGCCCAAAACAGAAACCTATGCTCTTTCAGACCAAATGAGGCGAGCCGTTATCTCCATTGCCTCGAATATTGCTGAAGGCTACGGCAGACATTCAACTCGCGAATACATTCAGTTTTTAAGTATTGCGCGCGGTTCTTGTTTTGAACTTGACACTCAACTTAATGCTTGTGTGTGCATAGAATATTTGAATGCAAATGATGCGGAACTTGCCTTTAACTTACTTAATGAAATTACCAAAATGCTTAATGCGATAATTAAAAAATTGACTTCTAATTGTAGGGAATAGTTAAAAGTGGTTAGTGAAGAGTGTTTTTCCCACTAATCCCTAGCCCCTCGCCCCTATTCCCTAAAAAACGACCGAAGGGAGTTTTTTCCAAATGGCACACGTGGTTGTAGACCCGATAACCAGAATTGAGGGACATCTGCGCGTTGAAATTGAAGTAACTGAACAGGGGCAGGTAACAGACGCCCTTTCGAGCGGCACTGCCTGGCGCGGTTTGGAATTGATTATGAAGGGCAGAGACCCGCGCGACGCCTGGGCTTATATTCAGCGAATTTGCGGCGTTTGTACAACGGCTCACGCACTTTGTTCCGTTCGCGCAGTTGAAGACGCGCTCGATATTTCAATTCCCACCAACGCCAACTACATCAGAAATGTTATGGCGGCAACTTTGACGACGCAGGATCATTTAATCCATTTTTACCATTTGCACGCTCTGGATTGGGTTAGCCCCGTCGAGGCACTGGCGGCAAATCCGGAGGCGACGGCGAATTTACAAATAGCGCTGTTAAATGCATATCGGCTGCCATTCAGAGTTCCCGAAGAAATTTCAACCGAAGCTTACCCGCACGATTTCCCCGCGGCAAATGCAGGCTATTTCGCGGCAATTCAAGCCAAAGTCAAAGCGATAGTCGACAGCGGACAATTGGGAATTTTCGCGGCGCAATGGTGGGATCATCCGGATTATAAATTGTTGCCGCCGGAAGTTCATTTGCTGGCGGTTGCACATTACCTTGAAATGCTCGACAAACAGCGCGAAATTGTCACGCCGCACGTTGTATTTGGCGGCAAAAATCCTCACCCGCATTATGTAGTCGGCGGCGTTCCCTGCGCGATATCTTTGACTGACGGCAACGCGCCGGTGAATACTGCGCGATTGGCGATTGTCGACCGTGCGATTAATTTTGCGCGCTCGCTCATTAACAATTATTATCTGCCCGATTTAATTGCCATAGGAAATATTTATGTCAAAGCCGGACGCGTGGACGGCGGCGGTTTGTCGAAAGTTCGCGTTATGGCTTTTGGCGATTATCCTATGAGCGGCTACCGCGGCACGTCGAAAAGCGGCGGCTATTTCAATAATCTGCTCGTGCGTTCAAATGGCGTTGTTGAGAATTTTGGGCAAGGAATTGACGCGGCGCAATTTTTCGAACTAAACGCGAATGATTTGCTTGACAACACAATCACTGAAGGCGTCGAACATGCCTGGTATGATTATCCGCAGCCTGGCGATTTGCACCCGTGGCAGGGCGTCACTAAACAAAATTATACCGGTCCGAAAGTCGGCACGCCCACCGAATGGCAAACGCTCAATGAGGGCGGTAAATATTCCTGGCTCAAAACTCCGAAATGGCGCGGCAAAGTTTGTGAAGTTGGACCTTTGGCTCATTACATTATCATTTACACTAAGGCGCAGAAAGGTTTACTGCCCGACCCGACTTGGGCTGAAAAAATGATGCTCGATCAGATTAATGCTGTTACCGGCGTTTTGGGCGTGCCGCCTCATGTTTGGATGCCTACAATGGTTGGACGTACCGCTTGCCGCGCGCTGGATTGTCAGCTTGCCGCCGAAATTAACCGTTTCTTCTTCGACAAACTCATTGAAAATCTGAAAACCGGCGATACTTCGACTATGAACAATGAAAAATGGTTTCCCGAAACCTGGCCGAGCGAATGTCACGGCGTCGGTTTGTATGAAGCTCCGCGCGGCGGCTTAAGTCATTGGGTTGTCATTAAGGACGGCAAGATTGATAATTATCAGTGCCTTGTTCCAACGACTTGGAATGCTTGCCCGCGCGACGATACCGCCGGACATGGCGCTTACGAAATGGCTATGATTGATACGCACGTTCAAGATTCGAATAAGCCGATTGAGATTGCGCGCGTGATTCGTTCGTTTGACCCGTGCATGGCTTGCGCAACTCATATGTACAACGAGCGCGGCGAAAAAATTAACGTCTTTTCAACTGACGCTCATCGGGGGTGATTTTCTTGAAATCTGTTAAGGAAGTGAAACGCAAAGAATATTATATTTTCAGCCCGTTCCTGCGAATTTTCCACTGGATAATGGCGTCGCAGATTGTCATTTTATTTATCACGGGACTTTTGATAACAAAGCCGATGAATGTATCGACAACCGAGCCGTTTTTCACGATAACGTCAATGGATTTGGTAAGAGATATTCACTTCACGGCGGCGTTTATATTCTGCGCGTCGTTAATCCTGCGAATTTACGGCTTTATCGTAAACAAGGGCGACAGATTATTCCCGCGCGTTTGGGAAGGGCATTTTTATTCAGAAACGGTTGACGTGGCGCTGCATTATATGTTGCTGAAACCTCACCACGCGTCATTTTTGAGAAATCCGTTGGCGCGAATGTCCTACGCCGCGCTTTACGCTATGGTTGCCGTGGAAATTTTAACCGGCTTTGCAATGTACTTTATGACTTCGCCATTTACGACCGGCGGCAAACTTTTCGGCTGGGTGAATACGATTTTGGGCAGCGAAATGATGACTCATTACGTTCACCACTACGTTGCCTGGTTTATAATCCTGTTCGCGATTGGGCATTTGTACATGGTTATTCGCGCAGAATTTATGGAAGGCGAAAGCGAAGTTTCCAGCATGTTCAGCGGCAAAAAAATTCTGGCTCATACGCCCAAGGACGCTAACGAACTTGAATAAAGGTGTAAATTGGCGCCGCGAAATAAAAGACCTTCGCGCAGAAATCGGCGACTTGAAAAATAAAATTTTGCAAATGAGCGCGCAACTCTCCACAATGGAAGAACTTTTGCGCCTGCTGGCGGCAAATCAGATAATGATAAATTTAGATACTCAGCTTAACGCTGTGGACGCTGAAAAAGAAAAATTGTTGCGCTCTGTCATTGACTCGATAAAATTTTTGCAGTGGAAAAAGCAACCATTTTCTTGAATAAAAATTTGATAAAAAAAATCCGGCGCTCTGCCAAATTGGCGGGGCGTTTTTTTATTTGAAAACCACTTGCAAAATCGGGGGGGGGTGGTATAATGTTTTGCAATAGCAGTTAAAATTTAAATTATGGAGGAATTGCATGGGCAAGAAATATTTGTATGTACCTTATTGGTCGTCCACTTACTCTGAAAAAGATGGATTGGCTGAAAAAGTTGCAAAAGAATTTGAACGCAAAGCATTTATGACGGATTCAACTTTGTTTATGCTGATAGATTTCAATCGGATCGTTTTGTTGAGATATTGGAAAAATTTTATGGGTTTAACCGGCGCTTCTTGCAAAATTCAATTTTTGATTAAAGGCGCTAATCCGATTGAGCAAATTTTTGATAACATTGACTGCTACATTTCCGGCGATAATCCCGACGAATTTACTTTCCTGGATTATGCGTATCGCAAAGGCGTAAAAATAATCAGCGCCTCTCAATATCTGAGCAACGAACAAGCTGTGGATACCGAGCCTGTCAGCGCGGAAATTCAAGCCATTCGGCAGAACTGTGATAATTTAAAAAATAGTATCATTGACACTTATCCGCCGCAACAATGGGAATATTTTTTGTTTCATACCGGACTCGGCGATTCGCTTGTTTTTTCGTATTGGCTTAAAGAATATAAACGCTACAACAATAAAAAATCCGGCAACAAGAAAATTTTGCTGCTTTGCATACATAAAACCCGCGCCGAGCTAATGTCGTTGTGTCCTTATGTGGACAGCATATTGATCGTGCCGCCTCAATTTTTTGACTACATGGAAATTTATTACGCGGAGCAGTACAAAATTAGAAATGTTCACGTTGCCTATTATTTGCCGCCGGCTTTAGGAAAAATTATAAATTTCGAATATCGAAGTACAATCATTGGCGTTTTCAAAGATTTTCTCAATATCAACGTTAAAGCCAAATTTGAGCGCTATCCGATAAATTTACCGGAAAATAGCCGAGTCACTGCACAAAATTTATTCAGAGATATGCAATTGATTGAAGGTAAAACGGTTTTCATCGTTCCCGAAGGCGTTACCTGGGGGAATTTTCTTAAACAAAGCGATTTTTGGATTCGTATGTTTGAAAAAATTAAGTCCAAAGGTTTCGAGGTCGTTACAAACAGCGTGGAAGAGATTATTCCAGGGTGCAGGCATGTTTTTCTGCCGCTTGCGGAGTCTGTTACTTTTATCGGTTTGTGCGGGAATATCATAAGCGTGCCGACGGGATTTTCTGAAGTTGCTTGTGCGCTAAATGAAAATGTCAAAATCCAATTTCACGCGATTTATCCGAATCCCAAAAATGATTTCTGGCACAGGAGCTATATGGCGTGGAATTTGTTTAGACTGGCCGATTTGCAACATTTTGGTGGAAATTTCGTACAGCACTATATGCAAGAGTACACATATTTTTTGTCGCAGGTTAGTTCGCCCTCTGTTACCGCCATGGCATATCAGCTCGGAGATACACCGGCTGAAAATGACCGCTTGATTGAAAAAATTGTAAATAAAATAACTGAAACAAAATGAGGTGATAGCTATGGAGACAAATTATATCGTTGTTCAGGCGGGCGGACGCGGCTCGCGAATGGAAATTTTGACGCGAAACAAACCAAAGGCGTTAGTTCCGGTAAACAATTTGCCGATGATTTTTCACCTTTTCCGGAAATACCCCGACAAAAAATTTATTGTCATAGGCGATTATAAATGCGACGTGCTTGAAAAATATCTGCGCGAATTTGCCACTGTTGATTATCAAATCGTGCGCAGTTCCGGCAACACCGGCACTTGCTCCGGCTTGAATGAGGCTCTCGCGCATTTGCCCGAAAATGAGCGCTTTATGCTGATTTGGTGCGATTTAATTTTGGCAAAGGATCATCAAATCCCCGATACCGATAAAAATGTTATTGGCGTTTCACAAGATTTTTCCTGCCGCTGGTCGTATCGTGACGGAAAATTTTTCGAGGAATCCAGCGATAAGCACGGCGTCGCCGGATATTTCATTTTCCGCGATAAATCTTTGTTAGCCGACGTTCCCGCAAGCGGCGAATTTGTACGCTGGCTTCAAAGCAAAAATTTTACCTTTGAAGAACAGCCGCTTAAAAACGCTAAAGAATACGGGCTGTACAGCGAATGGCTCAAACTTCCGAAAATGCGCTGCCGCCCGTTCAATCGCTTGACTGTCGAAGGCGATAAAGTTATCAAAGAGGGAATTGACGAGCAGGGCGCGAAACTTGCCGAAAAAGAAATTGCCTGGTATCAGAAAATCAAGGACGAGCATTTTGAAAATATCCCTAAGATTTATTCTTACAAGCCGCTGACAATGGAACTGATTGACGGGCAAAATATTTACGAATACAATTACATTTCCGACGAACAGAAACGCTATATTCTTCGGCAAATCGTCAGTTGTTTAAAAGACGTGCATAAGCTCGGCAGTATTCCGGCCGATAAAGACAGCTATTACGACGCGTACCTCGGCAAAACTTACAAGCGCCTCGAGAAAGTGCGAAACCTTGTTCCCTTCGCGAACGATAAGACTATCAAGATTAATGGTAAAGTTTGCCGGAATATTTTTTACCATATCGAGGAAGTCGAGCGCCTCGTTATGCAGTACATGCCGCAGGAATTTTATTTTATCCACGGCGATTGTACCTTCAGCAATATGATGTTGCGGCACGATACCGAGCCGGTGTTAATTGACCCGCGCGGATATTTCGGCAAAACGCAATTTTACGGCGACGTGGCTTATGATTGGGTGAAACTTTACTATTCGCTCCTCAGCAATTACGACAGATTTAATTTGAAAAGATTCAGCCTTGAAATTGGCGATAACGAAGTCAAGCTTGAGATTGATTCAAATCGTTGGGAGTCTTTGGAAAATTACTTTTTCGAATTGTTGGACGGCGAAGTCACAAAGCGCCAAATGAAAATTTTGTTGGCAATAATCTGGCTGTCCTTGACGACGTACGCTTGGGAAGATTACGATTCGATTTGCGGCGCGTTTTATAACGGGCTCATTTACCTTGAAGACGCCTTGCAAATGGAAAACGCTTACGGTTATTTCAGCCAAAATATGAATTACATTGAAACCGCGCTAAAATCTATTTCCGCCACGCAAATGGACGGCTTTATTGCCGATTGCGAAAAAGTTCTGCGCGAAGGTCATAAGATAATCGTTTCCGGATTGGGAAAAAATGTCCCGATTTGCGAAAAATTTGTAGGAACAATGCTGTCAATGGGGTTGAACGCGGGATTTTTGCACACAAATTCGGCGGTACACGGCGATATGGGAATGATCCGCCCAGGCGATTTGGTGATTTTGCTGACGAAAAGCGGCGAAACCGAAGAATCCATTTACCTAACAAGGCTGCTCTTAAAGCGCCCGAATGTAAAACTTAGACTGCTGACTTTCAAAAACCACAGCACGCTGACGGAAATGATACCCAAAAAACTCGTAGTGCATTTGGAAAACGAAGGCGACCTGTGGAATGTCCTTCCGAACAATTCAACAACGCTAAATCTTATCGTCCTTCAAACAATCGCCATTGAAATTGCCAAAAGGCTCGAGGTGGATTTGGAAAATGATTTTCGCCCAAATCACCCTGGCGGCGCTATCGGGCGCAGTTTAGCCGACGCTCAATAAAAAAATTAGGATAGCTCGAAGAAATTTCAAGCTATCCTTTTTTGTTTGCGGGAAAAGTCTATTCATTTTTCAAAGTGACAGTGGCGAGCGCCGCAACTTTGTCGTCTTCGCGTGTCTTCATTAAAATCACGCCCTGCGCATTCCTGCCGACAATCGAAATATCCGAAATATCCGTTCGAATCACAAGCCCTTCAGTCGTTATCAGCAAAAGTTCTTGATCCGGCTTTACAACCTTCACGCCGATAACATCGCCGGTTTTTTCGTTGATTCGCATGCTCTTAACGCCAATGCCGCCGCGCGATTGCGGACGAAATTCTTCCATAGCCGTGCGTTTGCCGAAACCTTCAGCGCTGACACTTAAAAGCGTCGCGTCTTTGCTGAGCTTGTCCATTCCAACAACATAATCGCCCTTACGAAGTTTAATCCCGATAACGCCGCGCGCAACCCTGCTCATTGCCCGAACTTCCTCTTCAGCAAAAGCTATCGCCATTCCCTTAGCCGTACACAAAATCACATTGCGCTCGCCCTCGGTAAATTTCACGCCGATTAATTCATCGTCTTTCGCAAGTTTAATCGCAATAACGCCGCGCTTCGCCATAGAATTAAATTCGCTGAGCTGCGTTTTCTTGACAATGCCTTTCTTCGTCGCCATAAAAAGATAACGCGTCGGGTCAAATTCACGAACTTTGATAAGCGCAGTAACCATTTCGCCCTCGTCCATCGGCAGCAAATTCGCTATCGGCACGCCCTTAGCCGTCCGGTTCGCCTCGACAATCTCATAAGTTTTGAGCGGAAAAACCCTGCCGCGATTTGTGAAAAATAAAACCGTGTGGTGGTTCGTCGTAGTCAAAATATGTTCGACAACGTCCTCCGCCTTGGTGCTCATTCCAACCATACCAACGCCGCCGCGCCGCTGATTTTTGTACATATTCAAGCCAATCCGCTTGACGTAGCCGCCGCGCGTCAAAGTTATCACAACGTTATCGTCGTGAATCAGATCTTCTTTGGAAAATTTGACATTCGCATTTTCGCTGACAATTTCAGTCCTGCGCGAATCGCCGAATTTTTCTTTGACGGCGATAAGTTCAGCCTTGATAATCGCAAGAATTTTAGTTTCGTCGGCAAGAATTTCGTTGAGTCGGTTAATTTCCAAAATGATATCGCGGTATTCGGTTTCAATTTTTTCGCGTTCAAGACCGGTTAATTTTTGAAGGCGCAAATCCAAAATCGCCTGCGCCTGCAATTCGTCAAGGGAAAATTTTTTAACGAGCTCAACTTTGGCGTCATTGGCGCCGGAACTTTCGCGAATAGTTTTAATCACGGCGTCGAGGTTGTCAATGGCGATTTTCAGCCCTTCCAAAATATGAGCGCGCGCCTTCGCCTTCGCCAAATCAAATTTCGTGCGGCGCGTGATAATTTCTTGCTGATGTTTTATGTAAAGCTGCAAAACCTGTTTCAGATTCAAAACTTTCGGCTTGCCGTCGACAAGCGCCAACATTATGACGCCGAAAGTATCTTGCATTTGCGTATGCTTGAGTAGTTGATTCAGCATAATCTGCGGGTTGATATCGCGGCGCAATTCCATAACAATTCGCGTACCTTCACGGTCGGATTCGTCGCGCAGGTCAGTTATTCCCTCAAGCGTTTTGTCGCGGACGAGTTCAGCAATTTTTTCAATGAGCCGCGCTTTGTTGACTTGATACGGCAATTCGGTAACAACGATTCTGTATTTGCCGTTGGAGCGGGTTTCAATCGCAGTTTTCGCGCGCATTTGGATAGAGCCGCGCCCCGTGTGATACGCCTCATAAATCCCGTCAGTGCCGATAATTTGCGCCGCCGTGGGGAAATCCGGACCTTGAACTTTTTCAATCAGCTCGTCAACCGTTGCGTCCGGCTCGTCGATTAAAAGTAAAGTGGCGTCAACAACTTCAGAAAGATTGTGCGGCGGAATATTCGTAGCCATACCAACCGCAATGCCGGAAGTTCCATTAACCAAAAGCTGGGGGAATTTCGCGGGTAAAACAGCCGGCTCTTTCAAAGATTCGTCGTAATTCGGCACAAAGTCAACGGTTTCTTTATCAATATCCTGCAACATCAATTCGGCGATTTTTGACATTCGAACTTCAGTATAACGCATAGCCGCCGCAGGGTCGCCGTCAACCGAGCCGAAATTGCCGTGCCCGTCCGCCAATTGATAACGCAGCGAAAAATCTTGAGCCATACGCACAATCGCATCGTAAACCGAACTGTCGCCGTGCGGATGATATTTACCTAAAACTTCGCCGACAATACGCGCCGATTTTTTGTAGGGTTTGCCGCTGGTCATTCCGGCTTCCTGCATTGCGTACAAAATGCGCCTGTGTACCGGCTTCAAACCATCTCGAACATCGGGCAACGCGCGCGCCACTATTACCGACATCGCGTAGTCGATATACGAAAATTTCATTTCGTGTTCGAGATTCACCGGCACGATATTGCCGTGCATGTATTCAAATTCTTCCAAAGTCTCACCTCATTCAAAATTTCAAACCGCGCTGATTATAACATTTTCGCCCAAAAAAGTCTACAACACCGTTGCCTGCGCGATAATTTCAGTGTTATAATTAAAAAAATTGTTAGGGGAAATGTTTATGCGGTGGACGAAATTAATCGCGGCGGGAATTTTGAGCGCAAGTTTATTTTCGGCGAATGTATTTGCTGCGCCTGCGTGGAATCCGGAAAAATCCGGCTTGAAATTCGACAACGCGGCTAAGCAAAATTACATGGCGAAAAAAATGGATATATTTTTCAACCCGTCGCCGAGCGCCAAAGTCAAAGATTTTGAAGCGCCGGACGGCTGGGAATACAAAACTTTCGATTTGAATGGAATGCAAATTGAGCGCTTGAAAAATCCTAAATCCGAAAATTCAAAGCGCGTGGTTCTGCAGTTGCACGGCGGCGCTTATATCGGCGGCTTGACTAATCTTTACCGCGAATTTGGCGTTAAGCAGGCGGTTGTGACGGGCGCGCGGGAGCTTTATATGATAAATTATAGGCTCGCCCCGCAAAACACCTTTCCTGCGGCTCTGGACGACGCTGTCGCGGCTTATAAATACGTTTTGAAAAAACACGGCGCGAAAAATATTATCGTGATTGGCGATAGCGCGGGCGGCAATTTGGCGCTGGCGTTGTCTGTCTATCTCAAGGAAAATAATATTCAGCAACCGGCGCTGATGGTTTTGGATTCGCCCTGGACGACGCTTGAAACCGATTTGCCTTCCCGCGAAAATAATTCCGAGCGGGACGTTGTGCTCGGCAAAAATAATCCGCGGCTTTATCCCGAAGTTTTAAATCCGACTTACGGCGGGAATTTGCCGCTAAATGATTATCGCCTTTCGCCGCTGTACGCCGATTTGACGGGTTTTCCGCCGATTTTGATTCAAACGGGCGGCTATGAAACTTTGCTTGACGACAGCGTTAAATTTATGGAAAAAGCGATTACTGACGGCGTTGATGTGACTTTGACGGTTTACGCCGGTATGCCGCACGATTTTGCGCTGGTTATGCCCGAACTTCAAGACAGTATCAATTTGTTCAAGGAAATTGGCAGTTTCGTCAATCGCCACATGAGAAATTAAATCAGCGCGAAGTTTTTCAAAAAAATAGTCGCTCCAAAAATCGGGGCGGTTTTTTATTAAAAATAAAATTTTGCTTGATAAACCAATATCAATTTTCAAGGAAATTGGCAGTTTCGTCAATCGCCACATGAGAAATTAAATCTGCGCGAAGTTTTTCAAAAAAATAGTCGCTCCAAAAATCGGGGCGGTTTTTTTATTAAAAATAAAATTTTGCTTGATAAACAAATATCAATTTTCAAGGAAATTGGCGGTTTCGTTAATCGCCACATGAGAAATTAAATCTGCGCGAAGTTTTTCAAAAAAATATCCGCTCCAAATCGGGGCGGTTTTTCATTTGCGGGAAAAATTTTAATCGGAAATTTTTTTAGCTAGCATAACGTCAACGCAATGCTGATGCGGAACGCCGCCGTTGTTGCAGTCAAAATAATATTCGTCGATTATCTCTAAGCGCCAATTTTTACCGTAATAACCGAAAAGTTCAGCCGTCTGATAAAAATATTTATCGTTTCGCCATTCCGGCGGCTCGCCGAGAAAACTTTTCTCAACGTAAGCATTCAGCGCATTCAGCCCGCCAACATTTGTATTCGCCTGTATCATTTCAAAAATCCGCGTCCTGTCCTGCGGCGGCACGTGGTAAAGAAAATCTTTAGCGTAAATTATATCGAATTTAGATTCAATTTTGTACTTCAACAAATCTGCGCAGAAAAAATTCACGTCCACGCCAACGCTGCGCGCCAAATTTTTACCGATATTCAAATTCTCTTCGTCAATATCGAACGCCGAAACAATGTAGCCGTTGCGCGCGAAAAATACAGCCATTTCGCCGATACCGCAGCCGATGTCTAAAACCGTGCGCGGCTGAGTCGGCGGCAAAACTTCAAGAATTTCTCGGGTAACTCTTTTGATTTTGCTGCCATAATAATTGCTCGTGCATTTATATTTTTCTTCGTAGCGGTTGATTTTCAAATTTTCAGCCTGGTAGCCAAAAAGCGCGTCAATCGTCGTGCCAAAAAACGCCGCCAATTTCGGCAACATATCAACGTCGGGGCGGCTCTGCCCGTTTTCCCAGCGCGAAACCGACTGCGGCGTTATCCCCAATTTTTCCGCCAAAACTTCCTGCGTAACGCCCATCAGTTTCCGCGATTCGTAAATCCGATTTGCTAAAATACTTTCTGCCTTCACGGAGACCACTCCTTAAAATTACCACGGCTTATAAATTATCTTCCAACTTCAAAATAATGTCGCGAAGTTCGGCGGCGCGTTCAAATTCCAACGCCTTCGACGCTTCGCGCATTTGTGCTGTTAAACTTTTTACTAAATTTTTGCGCTGTGCGGGCGTCAATTTTTTCATTAATTCGCTTACGGATTTAGATTTAGTTTTCTCGGATTTTTTAAGCGGCAGTTCGATTAGCGGGGCGATTGGCTTTTCGATAGTCTTTGGCGTGATATGATTTTTGAGATTGTAATTCTGCTGGATACTGCGGCGGCGTTCGGTTTCGCTCATGGCGCGGCGCATCGACTCGGTGACGGTATCGGCGTAAAGAATGACTTTGCCGTGAATATTTCTTGCCGCCCTGCCGATTGTTTGAATCAGCGAAGTTTCGGAGCGCAAAAAACCTTCCTTGTCGGCGTCGAGAATTGCAATCAGCGAAACTTCCGGCATATCCAGCCCCTCGCGCAGGAGATTTATCCCAACAAGCACGTCGAATTTACCGGCGCGCAGGTCGTGAATAATTTCGGCGCGCTCAATCGTCACGATATCCGAATGCAGGTATTTCACTTTGACGCCGGCGCCGCTAAGATAATCAGTCAATTCTTCGGCAAATTTTTTAGTCAGCGTGGTTATCAAAACGCGCTCATTTGCCTTGACGCGCAAATTAATTTCGGAAATTAAATCGTCAATCTGATTTTCCAGCGGGCGAACTTCGACTTCGGGGTCGACTAAGCCGGTCGGGCGAATAATCTGTTCGACGGTTTGTCCGGATTGGCTGAGCTCATAAGCGGCGGGCGTGGCGGAAACGTAAATTATTTGGGAAATTTTTTCGTTAAATTCGTCGAAAGTCAAAGGGCGATTATCGCGGGCGCTGGGCAGTCTGAATCCGTTTTCAATCAGTGAAGTTTTGCGGGAACGGTCGCCGGAAAACATCGCGTGAAGTTGCGGCAAAGTTACGTGCGATTCGTCAATCACCGTCAAAAAATTTTTTGGGAAATAATCAATCAGCGTATAGGGCGGCTCGCCCGCGTTTCTGCCGGTCAAGTGCCGCGAATAATTTTCAATCCCCGAACAATAGCCCATTTCGTGAATCATTTCCAAATCAAATTTCGTGCGCTGTTCAATTCGCTGTGCCTCAATAAGTTTATGCTCGGAATTGAAATAATCAACCTGCGCCTTGAGTTCTGCGCGAATGTTTTTTTCGGCGCGCTCTAAATCGGCTTCGTCCGCCACGTAATGAGACGCGGGGAAAATAAAAATTTCTTCACGGACGCCCAAAATTTTTCCGGTTAAAGTATCGAACTCAACGAGTCTGTCAACTTCGTCGCCGAAAAGTTCAACGCGAATGGCGCGCCCGTTGTAACCGGCGGGCGTCACTTCAACAACATCGCCGCGCACACGAAATTTCCCGCGCTCAATCATCACGTCATTTCGCTCATACCGAATCGCAACCAGTCGCTTTAAAATTTCCTCGCGCAGAATTATTTGCCCCTTGTACAAATGCAGCAGCAGCTTATGATAATTTTCCGGCGAACCTAAACCGTAAATGCAGGAAACGCTCGCCACAATTATCACGTCGTTTCGCTCAAAAAGGCTGCACGTCGCGGAATGGCGCATTTGGTCAATCTCGTCATTAATCGACGCGTCCTTTTCAATGTAAGTGTCGGTTTGCGGAATGTACGCTTCGGGCTGATAATAATCGTAGTAGCTGACGAAATAACCGACGTAATTATCGGGGAAAAAATTTTTGAACTCGGCGGCAAGTTGCGCGGCAAGCGTTTTGTTATGAGCAATTACAAGCGTCGGGCGCTGAATTTTCTCAATGACCTTGGCGATTGTGTAAGTTTTGCCCGTGCCGGTTGCGCCCAATAAAACCTGCGCGGCTAATCCGTTTTCAAGTCCCTCAGCAAGATTTTCTATCGCCTGCGGCTGATCACCGGTCGGCTCAAATGGCGCAACTACTTTAAATTTTTTATCCATCAAACTTCCTGCGCCGTCAACAAAACTTCGACTTTAATATTAGTTTCTTTGTTTAAATCGATAAATTTGCTCTGCGTGGTTTGGACGATCGGCTGAGAAGTAACTTCGTCGTTCATAAAAAGAATAATTTTGGCGCGTTGACCGTCGCTCAAACCAACCCAGCAACCAACGAACGATTGACGCATATGTTTCATAAACAAAATCCCGTAGCGACTGTCGAGCTTGCCTTTGTTGATATCGCCGTACAAAACTTTGAAAATATCGAAGGGCGAATTTCTTTTCGCGTAGGAGCGGTTAGCCGCCATAGCGTCGTAAATATCGAGGAAGGCTAAAATTTTTCCGTAGTCGCTGATATCTTTGCCCTGCAAATGATTGGGGTAGCCTGTGCCGTCGCAGCGTTCGTGGTGGTGCAAAATTCCGAGCAGGACGTTATTAAAATTTTTCAGCGGCGAAAATTTCAGCATATCGAATCCGTAATCGACGTGGCGGCGGACGAGTTCAAGTTCTTCGGGGTCAAGTTTGCCGGTTTTATTCAAAATGGCGCGCGGAACTTTGGTTTTGCCAATTTCAGTGAGCAAGCCGGACATAATCAGTTCGCGCATAATATTTCTTGGCCACTTCATCCATTTAGCGAAAACGCCCGCCAAAATTCCAACGTTGGTGGCGTGGTGAATTGTATAATCGCCGTCGCGCGTCATATTGTGAATTTGGCTGATAGCGATTGACGCGTCGCAAAGTTTATCGACATTAACGGGGTCTAAAACTTTATCCAGTTTCTTCAAATCAATTTTGCCGCCGCGTTCCACGGTGAAATAAATATCGTGAATGTTGTTGTAAGTTTCTTGATAATGCTCCCAATAATCATAATCAATCAGATTATCCGCGCCTTCGATTTTTACGGGTTTCTTTTCCTCTTCGGGCTCGTCGATATACACGGAAAAAATATTTTGACCAATGAGGCTGTTAATTTTCTTTGCGTCGAGGATAGCATTTTGCTTGAGAAGAACTTTGCCGCTAAAATCTTTGACCTCGCGCCCGACTTTCATACCAGGACGTAAATTATCCACGTCGCAGGATTTTAACATATAAAACCGCCTCCAATGTTTTAATTTTTTTATAATATTTGCCAAAACGCTTGAAGTTCCTGCAATTTAAAACGGCATTTCTTTACTTTTTAAAAAAAGAAAGAAACGCCTAGCAAAGAAAGAAAAATTTCCGCGCATTAGTCACATCACGTGACTAGGCGCGGGGTTGGCGCGCGTCCGTGCGCGCCTCGTATGCGCAAAAAATTTTGTTAATTAGTCGATTTTGGAAATGTTGAAGTTGCCAACAGATTTAACGGCAGCAATGATTTTCTCGTCGCTGACTTCGTTATTTCTGTCCATAAAAATCTCGGTAAAGTTTTTGTCCGCGCGATATTTAACGTCAGTAACGCCGTCCAATTTTTTCAAAGCGTCAATAAATTTCTCCGGATTGTCGCCGGTCACGTGCAAAACTTTGTAGTCAAGGCGCTCAATTTTAAAAATCACGGGGCGCGTGCCGTCATTGCAGCAGGCTATCATCATGTGTTCGTCGTTTGTCCAACCGCGCATAATCGAGCCGCCCTGCAACGCCGCATAAACATAGCGGCTGAAACAATCCCACGCCTCCGAACAATGCGCGCCTTTGCCCTGCGTCCAAAATGTATCTTCGTCGCCGTAACGTTCGAACAAATATTCTGCGCCAACTTCATAAAATGGACACGCGCCGGATTTCGGGTCGGCAAGATATTTCGCCTGTAAATCCGGAAAAACTTTTTTGTCAATCACCGTCATTTTGCATTTGTACTGCATATCAAACTCTCCTAAATTTTTTCAACCTGCGCGACCGCCTCGACGTGCGAACTGTGCGGAAACATATCCACCGGTTGAATTTTTTTCGTATGATAACCCAGCTCAGCCAAAATTGCAAGGTCACGCGCCAACGTTGCCGGATTGCACGATACATAAATTATTCGCGCAGGATTCCGCGCCGCCAATGTTTCCAAAACTTTTCTGTCGCAACCCGCGCGCGGAGGATCAACAATCACCACGTCAGCATAAATATCAAGGTGCGGCAAAATCTTCACCGCGTCGCCAACGATAAATTCTGCGTTGCGAATTTTATTTTCGCGCGCATTTTTCCGTGCGTCGTCAATCGCCGAATTTACAATTTCCACGCCGATAACTTTGTACGCATTTTTGGCAAGGTAAAGCCCAATTGTCCCCGTGCCGCAATATGCGTCAAGCACAATTTCTTTGCCGGTTAAACAAGCAAATTTTTTCGCCGTCTCGTACAAAACTTCAGCCTGCGCCGTGTTGACTTGAAAAAACGAACGCGCCGAAATATTAAATTCCAGCCTGCCGATTTTGTCTTTAATCGTCGGTTTGCCGTACAAAATTTTAGTCTCGCGCCCCAAAATCACGTTGTTGTGAAAAGTCTGCACGTTTTGCTGAATACTGGTTACATTTGGCAGTTCTGCGCGAATCGCCTTAGCGATATTTTTTTCGTTGGGAAGAATTTTCGTGGCGGTGACAAGGACAATCATCAATTCGCCGTTGAAACCAACGCGGCTCATAACGTGGCGCAAAATTCCCTTGTGCGAATCTTCGTCGTACGGCGTGATATGAAATTTGCGCAGAATTTTTTTCGCGGCAACCAAAACTTTATCGGCGGCGTCCTTTTGAATGAGGCAGGCGTCGGTGTCGATAATTTGATGAGAGCCGCGCGCGTAACAGCCAATCGCCAAATTTTTACCAACCGGAAACTGCATTTTATTTCGATAACGCAGGGGATTTTCCATGCCGAGCGTGTCAAAAATTTCAACGCCGCGAATTTTCCCAATGCGCTCGATTGCGTCAACAACCTGCTGACGTTTCCAAACAAGCTGCGCAGAATATTTCAAGTGCTGAAGTTGACAGCCGCCGCATTTTTCGAAAAGCGGGCAAATCGGCTGAACTCTATCCGGACTTTCGCGCAGAATTTTAATCAGCCGAGCAATCGCGTAATTTTTTTTAGTGTCGATAATCTCCGCGGAAACTTTTTCGTCCGGCAGCGCGCCTTCAACAAAAACCGTCAGATTTTCAAGCCGCCCGACGCCTTCGCCGTTCGTACCTAAGCCGTTAATTTCAATTTCAATCATAATTTTTCCTCAACGCAAGTAAATCTTCATTCAGCTGAATTGATTTTTTTCAGCAAAATTTTTTTTTTAGTAATTGTTTTTTTTTGCCGTTCGTACCCAAGCCGTTAATTTCAATCTCAATCATAATTTTTCCTCAACGCAAGTAAATCTTCATTCAGCTGCAATTTTAAATCTTCGACGGAATCAAAAACTTTTTCGTCGCGAATTTTCCGCACAAAGCTAACGGAAATTTCTTCGCCGTAAACGTCGCCGCTGAATTTGTCGATAAAAACTTCGAGCCGCCGCTTCGCCACCTTGAAAGTTGGATTATCGCCAATATTCGCAATGCCGCTGTAAAAATTTTTCCCGACCTTGACGCGCACAATATACGCGCCGTTCGGCAACATCGCGCGGTTATCGTCAATCTCCAAATTCGCCGTGGGAAAACCAAGTTTGCGCCCGCGTTTATCGCCGTGAACCACCGTTGCAACGTAAGTAAAATTTCTGCCGAGAAGTTCATTCGCCTCTGCCAAATTTCCTTCGGCAATCAGCGCGCGAATCCTGGTACTGCTCACGCTTTTTTTGCCAATCGTCACTGCGGGGCAAATTTCCGCCTTGAATCCGTAATTTTCGCCTTCGCGCAGGAGCATTCGCCCGTTGCCTTTGCCAAATCTGCCGAACGTATAATTCGGTCCGGTGACAACATACGCCGGAGAAATTTTTTCGCGCAGGAGTTCAAGAAATTCTTCCGGCGATTTGCGGCTCAGTTCCTTGGTGAATTGAATTTCTATCAAAATTTCGACGCCCAAACTTTCAAAAATATCGCGGCGCAAACTTCGACTGCCTATCATTAACGGCGCATTTTCCGGCGAAAGTACGCTCAGCGGATGATTCGAAAAAGTGAAAACCATTGACGTGCCGCCGATTTTTTTAGCAACTTCCACCGCGCGCCGAATGACGCTGGCGTGCCCCAAATGTACGCCGTCGAACATTCCCAATGCTACTACCGGCTGATTATATTTCTGCGTCAAGCCGGCGATTTTTTTTATGACTTCCAAAAAATTTACCGCCCTTCCTCAAATGAATTTTATTATAGCAGGTATGGAAAATTTTTGCTATAATACTTTGAAACGCGATAAGGATGGTGTTTTTGTGAAGTTTAAAATTTTGAGTCTGCTGATGATAATTCTTGCGCTTGCGATAATTTGCGGCTGCGATTCAAATGTTACCAAGGACGTTAAAGCCGGAAATTTACCCGCCGAGCCGCCCGCGCCCGTCGACGAAATTTTGAAGGATATGTCGCTGACGGAAAAAGTTGGGCAAATGGTGATGATTGGCGTTTACGGAAATTCTGTCAACGACGACATCAGATTTTTGTTGGCGCAATACCATATGGGCGGAATTATTTTTTTCGACAGGAATATGGACAGCAAGGCGCAGGTTAGAAATTTCGTGGAGAATTTAAATTTGGTGGCTGTGGAAAAAGCGCCGCTGTTCATTGCCATTGACGAAGAAGGCGGAATTGTTTCTCGAATGACGCACGATTTGACGCCGCCGCCCTCTCAAGAAGAAATTGGTTACGGCGGAAATCCGGCTGACGCTTTTAATTACGCAAAATCGACCGCGCAGAATTTGAAAGACCTCGGCTTTAATTTAAATTTTGCGCCGGTGGCTGACGTTGGCACGCAAGACACGCGCTCATTTAGCAGCGACGCTGAAGTTGTTGCCGAATTTGTGTCGAACGCCGCCAAAGGTTATGAAGACGCCGGAATTTTTTATTGCCTGAAACATTTCCCTGGAATTGGGCGCGGAACTGTGGATTCTCATCAAGACGTTTCGACGATTTACGCCGACAGAGAAATTCTTGACGCCGAAGATTTGTTGCCCTTCAAAAAAATTATTGCCGAGCAGGACAATTCCAAATTCATGATAATGGTATCGCATTTGAAATACAGCGCGTTGGACGAAGAAAATTCCGCAACACTTTCGCCCGCCGTCATTACCGATTTGCTCAGAAATGAATTGGACTTCCGCGGCGTTGTGATAACGGACGATTTGGATATGGGCGCAATTGCGAATCATTTGGACGCGAGCGAAGTCGGAGTTTTGGCTGTTAAAGCCGGCGCTGATATTTTATTGAGCTGCCACGAATACGACACGCAGCAGAAAATTTATTTGGGGATTTTGGACGCTGTTGAGAGCGGCGAAATTTCTCAAGAAAGAATTGATGACTCGGTACGCAGGATTTTAAAAATGAAACTTGAATTGACAAAGCAAAACAAATAGGGGGCTTTTTGTATGAGGATTGACATAGCGCAGTTTAAATCGCATTTGGGCGAGCTTGACAAGAATTTTGAAATTGCGGCGGATTTTGTTAAGAGCGCGAAAAATTCAGATGTAGTTGTGTTGCCGGAACTTTGGTCGACGGGTTATTATCCGACGCCGCTTGAAGATTTTGCCGACAAAAACGGTGAGCGCACCGCCGAATTTCTTTGCGATTTGTCGAAAAAGATGAACGTTAACATAATTGGCGGTTCGGTTATCGCGGAAGTTGACGGCAAATATTACAATCGCTGTATGGTGAGCGACCGGCGCGGCGAAATTGTTGCAGTTTACGATAAGACGCATTTGTTCAGTTTCGCGGACGAGCAGAAAGTATTTAGCGCGGGTGACAAAATTGTTACGGTGGATTTGGACGGCGTGAAATGCGGGCTGTCGATTTGTTATGATTTACGTTTTCCGGAATTTATAAGAAAATTGACGTTGCAAGGCGCGAAGATTTTATTTGTGCCGTCGGCGTGGAGTTTATTGAGATTGGTACCGCGGCAGATATTGACGAAGGCGCGCGCCATAGAAAATCAGATTTTTGTGGTGTTTGCGAATAGTGCGGGGCGCTCTGAAATAATAAATCCGCTGGGCGTGGTGATTGGCGAGGCGGGCATTAACGACCAAAATTTGAGTTTGTCAATAGATTTGGATTCGGGCAAAGAATTTATCAAGGCAATGAATTTGTTGAAGGACAGAAATTTATCCGTCGACAATTTGTAATCGAAAATAAGAGGGCGCACGGATGACCGCCCCCCGCGGCGCGCTTGTCACGTGATGTGACAATCCGCGCCGCTGTTTTCTTTGCAACTTTCTTTTGCGCCAAAAGAAAGTTGATATTAAACGACAAAACGCTGCTCATTAGTGAACCATGTTACGACTTCGGGCGCAGAGCCGCGTAAACAAAACAGAATAATCTTGTCGCCAGCCAAAAGAATTGTGTTACCATTTGGAATGGCGGCTTTATTTTTGCGCACATACGCGCAGACCAAACAAGATTTTGGCAGCTTGACGTCCATTAATCGGTTGCCCTCTGCGCGAGCGCCCTTTTGAACGATAACTTCAACAGCCTCTGCCTTAGCGCCTTCCAAAATCGATACGCGCGTAACTCCGCCGCGCCTAACAAACGCCAAAACTTCACTTGCCGACAAAAGACGCGCCGATATCACAACGTCAACGCCAACTTTTTCAATCAAATCAACGTATTCAGTGCGGTAAACGCGGACAACAGTTTTTTTCGCACCCATATGTTTGGCAAGGAGCGCCATCATCAAATTCAGCCTGTCGTCTTCAGTCAAACAAACAATCACGTCAGCCGAGGCAATTCCCTCTTCGGCAAGCAAATCAACATTCGTACCGTCGCCGTAAATCGCGATACTGCCGCTTTGCAAAATCTCCGCCATATCTTCACAGCGCTTGCGATCCTGCTCAATGACTTTGACTGAAACGCCCGCGTCATTCAACTGCATAACCAACGCCCGCGCAATTCGCCCCGCGCCAATTATCATTACCCGCTCCAACGGTCGAGTATTCTGCTGAACAAAACTCAAACTAAGCTGTTCAATCGACTCAGGAAATCCGATAAAATACGCGCTGTCGTGCACTTGAAAAGAATCATCGCCGTGCGGAATAATCATTCGGTGATCGCGGTGAATCAAGCCCGCCAAAACTCCAGCAGGCAACTTCAAACTTTTCAGCGGAATATTAGCCCACTTGCTCCACTTGTCAATTTTCGCCTCGAACAACCGAACTTTCCCGCCCGCAAAATCGTCCACATTCAACGCCGCCGGTGTCATTAAAATTCGGTAAATTTCATTCGCCGCTATCAGCTCCGGATTTATCATCAAATCAATATCGAAATTTTTTTTGAGATAATCTTTCGCCTCGCCCATAAATTGCATATCCCGAATCCGCGCGATTGTGTGTTTCAAGCCGTGTTTTTTCGCCAAAACGCACGCAACCATATTCACCTCGTCAATATCCGTGACGGCAATAAAAATATCA
Source organism: uncultured Selenomonadaceae bacterium (assembly GCA_905235685.1). GTDB lineage: Bacteria > Bacillota > Negativicutes > Selenomonadales > Selenomonadaceae > Quinella. The sequence continues at coordinate 9,513 of CAJOMO010000008.1, read as the reverse complement.
GCGCCGTTAATTTCGGGGTCGTTCAGCGTGATAGGATTTGAGCCATTTTTGTTAATCGTCATAACGTCGAGATTTTCTTTAATGGCGGTCAACTGCTCTTCGTCGCGATCGACAACAACGACTTCAATTTTTTCGCTGCTAAGAAGTTCGGCGATAGTGTAACCGAGTTTGCCCGCGCCAACTATTACCACGCGCATTTATCTGGTAGCTCTGTCCGCAACCTTTTTAGCCTGGTCAATTTTTTTCTTAGCCTTTTGAGCTTTTTCGCGGGTTTCTCTAACCGTTTCCGGCGCAACTTGTTCGGCTTTGTCCTCCGCTATATTGCGCCTGCCGTTAGCATTGCCGCTGTCCGTGACTCTATCTCTTACTTGCTCGCCCTGCTCTCTAACTTCGCCAACCGTTCTTTGGGCTTCGTCAATTTTTTTCTTAGCATCGGCGGCTTTTTTGAAATCGCTCAATGAAGTTGCGTTCGCCGTTTGCAAACTTCCGGCGGAAATTCCAAAGACAAATGCGCCAATCAAAGCGCCGGTTAAAACTTTTTTCAAATTCATAGCAAAATCCTCCTAATTCAATATCTGTTCATTATAAAACAAAACGCAAAAAATTTCATTAACAAAAAAATTTTTTAATAAGCGCCACGCTCCTGCAAAACCGCTTTAACCGTTTTGAAAAGATACATCAAATCAATCCAGACAGACCAATTTCGCACGTACCACGTATCCATTGCAACGCGTTCGGGGTAAGTCGTATCGCTGCGGCCGGAAACTTGCCACATTCCCGTTATCCCGGGCAAAACCATATAATATTCGCGAATATTCACGCCGTACCGCGGAATTTCTTCGTCGACAATCGGGCGCGGTCCAACAAGGCTCATTTCGCCGCGAATCACATTCCAAAGTTGCGGCAATTCGTCAAGGCTCGTGCGCCGCAAAAATCGCCCCAATCTCGTCACCCGCGGATCATTCGTCAGCTTGAAAGTTTCTTCCCACTCTTGCTTTGCCGCCGGATTTTCCTCAAGATATTTTTTCAGCTCTTCCTGCGCGTCCGGTATCATCGTTTTAAATTTGTAGCACGGAAATTTTTTGCCGTACATTCCAACGCGTTCGTGAGCAAAAATCGGACTGCCGCGGCTCTCAACCGCCACCGCCAAAGTTATTGAAATTAACAGCGGCGAAATTATCAGCCCGCCTATTATCGTGAAAATCAAATCGAATCCGCGCTTGAAAATTCTGTTTGACGTACTCGAAAGATTGTTCCGCAAATTCAGCATCAAAATTTTTTCGCTGAATAAAATCGACGCGTCAACGCTGGACATCGGCGTTCCAATCAAATCCGGTATGAACGAAATATTTTTTACGCGCGGCTGAATATCGTTGATAATTTCCTGCAGCTGTAATTTGCTGATACCTGGCGCGGCGATAACCACGGTTTTAACTTTGCTCTTGCGAACAATTTTTTTCGCTTCACTGAAACCGCCGAGAATTTTAAACTCATTGGGCAGATAGGTTGAAACGGGGTGGTCGTCAATCAATCCAATCACGTCATAGCGGTAGCCCAAATCTTCGCGCCAAAATTTTATCACGCGCTCCGCCGTCAAGCCCGCTCCAATTATTATCACCGGCTCGCTGAATAAATTTCGCAGTTTCAAAAATTTCAGTACCGCGTATCGAATTATGCACACGTTAAATAATATCAAAATCCCAAACAAAATTATGAAAAGCCGCGACGCCTGGTCGCCCGCCTTCAAAAAATATATTAAAATTATCGACGCCATCCAGCCGTAAAATACCGATACGAAAATGTCGCGCATTGTCTCAACCACCGGTTTCATTTGCCGGTACGAACGCGAATGGCTCAGAAATATCAGAAACAGCAGCGGCACCCAGCCGAATATGTAAACATTTGAATAGGCGTAATAAACTTGATTCCAAAAATCCGCGGCGTTCCTCAAAAAAAATGCCAGATACTCCGTCAAGACAACGCCGATATAATCAAACAGCATAAATAACAGCGTCGGTACAAATTCCGGCAATGTTTTTTTTGTTTTGGGTTTCGGCGACTGCATGACAAACTCCTCTTACAACAAAAAAGCGGCGAAAAAGTTTCCTTCTCCGTCGCATATTAAATTCGGCAAAAATTCACTCGGTAATTTCAATCTGATTATTTTCAAAGCCGACAATGCAACTCTCGTAATAGCCGTCGCCGGTCGTTCGCGGACCGCTGATAACTTCGTAGCCGTCGTTTTTCAATTTGGCGGTGAGCTCATCGACTTTTGCTTTGCTGCCAACGCTGAAGGCAAGGTGGATAAAACCGGTGCGGTTCAAAGTTTTTTCGGCGTCGTCAAGTTCGGGCTTTGTCATAATCTCAAGGCGCGCGCCGTCTTCAAAACTCAAAAAATAAGATTTAAAATTCGTGCGCGGATTGTGATAAAGATTATTCGATTTGGCGTCAAAATATTTGCAGAAAAAAAATTTCGCGCCTTCCAAATCGTTGAAATAAATAGCAGTGTGTTCAATTTTCACGGCAAACACCGTCCTAAATTATTTTGTATCAGTGAAAGTGTAAAGCGATTTTCTGAAATTCAAGATATCCTCTTCTTCCAAATTCTCGACAATGAGTTCGACTTCGACGCAGCGCCCCTTGTTCGTGCGGAAAAAAACGAATACGCCCTGCTGTTCCGCCGTCAATACGCCTTCAACTTCGCCGTCGTCGCCTTTAACTTCAATCTCGCCCGCGTTAATCAGCATAACGCCCTTGTTGTCCTGCGTGATTTTGTTGATTCCGACGTACTCATAAACATTTTCTGCGCGAAAATTTTCGAGGTATTCGTTCAAAGTTTTTTCGTCAGCCTTGTTGAAATCGGGCGTAGATTTACTGTCGAAGGCGTCAAAGGTGATTTGAAACCCCAAAGTAACTTTGCCGCCTCTGCTCGAAAAAACAAGTAGCTCACGTTTCGCGCCCGCCTCGAATTTGACGAGCGGCTTAATCGGACAGGTTATCTTGTAGCCCAAATTTTTACTGGTGTATTCGTAAACGCCGCTTGACGCGGCAAGCGCCGTCGCCGAAAAGCACGTTATCAGCAAAGTTATCATCAATAAAATTTTTAACAACAAAATCACTCCAATTTTAAAAACTTTTTCAAGCGTCAAATGAATAATTTTTTCAGCGCTGCCGCCGCTGTTTCGATGTTGGATTAGAAACTTTTCTCAAGCGTCAAATAAATTTGAATTAAAACTAACGCTGCCTCAACAACTTTTTGCTTAATTTCGGTGCGGTTGCCGTTGAAGTTGAATTTCTTAATCGTATCGCCGGTAGGTCCGCTAACCGCCACGTAGACTAAGCCGACGGGCTTTTCTTCAGTGCCGCCGCCTGGTCCGGCAATTCCGGTAATGCTGACGCCAATATTCGTACCAAAAACTTCACGCACGCCAATAGCCATCGCCAGCGCGGTTTGTTCGCTCACTGCGCCAAAAAGATTCAGCGTTTCGTCCTTGACGCCGAGCATATTTTTCTTGACGTCATTTGAATAAGCCACAATCGAACCTTTGAAATATTCGGAGCAGCCCGCCGCGTCAGTCAATCGGCTGGTCAACAGCCCGCCCGTGCAACTTTCCGCGCACGAAATATTAAAGCCTTTTTCCTTGAGCATATTTCCAATTTCGTATTCCATAAAATTCACGCTCCCTTAGTCAATGAGTTCCGCCGCCAAATCGTAAACGAAGCCGTCCAAAACTTTCACCTTGACAATATCGCCGGCTTTACTGCGCCGGTCATTTTCAATGTAAATCTGCCCGTCAACTTCCGGCGCTTCACGATAAGAGCGCCCTTCGACAACTTCAGCCACTTCAGCGTCGCGCCCTTCAATCAGAACTTCCAATTCTTTGCCCTTCAAATTTTCGTTGACTTCCTGCGAAATCAAACTTTGAATGCTCATCAGTTCGTGATACCGCTCCTGCGCGACGTCCTCTAAAATTTGCCCGTCCATTTCGTAAGCCGGCGTATCTTCTTCGGGCGAATAGACAAAGACGCCGACTTTATCAAGGCGCTGTTCCTGCACGAAATTTTTCAGCGTGTTAAATTCTTCGTCAGTTTCGCCAGGGTAACCGACAATGAAAGTTGAACGAATCGACACGCCAGGAATTTTCTCGCGCAGTTTTCTAAGCAAAGTTTCAATTGACGCGCGCGTATCCGGTCTGTGCATACGTTTCAAAACGTTATCGTCAGCGTGCTGCAGGGGCAAATCGACGTAGTTACAAATTTTCGGCTCGGCAGCGATTAAATCAATCAATTCGTCCGTGAAACTCTGCGGATAAGCATACAAAATCCTAATCCAATGAATTTTTTCAACTTTGACGAGCTCGCGCAGTAAATCACAAATTTTAACTTCGCCGTACAAATCGCGCCCGTAATTCGTGGTGTCCTGCGCGATTAAATTAATTTCCTTGACGCCGTCATTTGCAAGCCGCTCGACTTCAGCTTTAATATCTTCAATCGGGCGGGAAATTTGCCTGCCGCGAATCAGCGGAATTGCGCAAAAAGCACAGCGATGATCGCAACCTTCAGCGATTTTCACGTAAGCCGTATAATCCGGCGTCGTACGAAGGCGCGGCGTTTTCGCGTCATAAATAATTTCCTTGTCGCCAATCAGAATAACGCGGTTGCCGCTCAAAGTTTCGTCGACTGCCTCAATAATTCTGTTCCACGCGCCCGTGCCGATTATCGCGTCAATTTCCGGCATTTCGTCAAGCAATTCTTGTCTGTAACGTTGCCCCAGACAGCCCGCCACAATCAGCGATTTACAGCGCCCGTTAACTTTGTATTCGGCAAAATTCAAAATCGTGGTGATAGATTCTTCCTTCGCCGAGGCGATAAACGCGCAGGTATTCACAATCAGAATATCGGCGTCAGCGGGATTCGGCGTAATCGTCAAGCCGCGCTCATTCAACAGCCCGAGAATAACTTCGGTGTCGACAAGATTTTTCGCGCAGCCCAAACTTATAATTCCAATTTTCAAATCAGCGATACCTCTTTTTTAGTGGTTAGTGGAAAGCGAAGAGTGAAAAGTGCTATTCCCTAGCCCCTCTCCACTATTCCCTACTTAAGTCTAACATTTTTAACCCATCGGTCTAAAAATTCGTGGCGCTGTTCGTCAGTGAATTTCTGCGAATCGTCGAACAGCACAAGATTTTTACCGGCAAAAGTTTTGTACGCCAAAGTCTGCGGATTCGTCGAAATAAAATAAAATCCGTTCCGTTGCAAGGCAAGTTGCGCGTCGTCGCTTAAAAGCCAATCGGCAAATTTCGCCGCCGCAGAATTATTTTTCGTTATACCAATACCCGTCAAAATATAAGCTGTGCCGTCCGAAGGATAAATTATTTTCAGCGGATAATTATTCTGCATATAGCGCAGAGTCTCACTTTCGACAGCGATTGAAATATCCGCCTCGCCCATACCGGCTTGACGCACAGGATTTGACAAAAATTTTGTGTACTGAACAACTTTCGGGTGAATGCCGCTCAAAATTTCGTACGTCTCATATTCGCCGAGGTTGCCAATCATTTGAAACATTAAATTCGACGAAGCGTCAGCCGCCAAAAAATCCGTGATACCAATCCGCACCTTTCGCGCAGAAGCAAGTTCGTTCCAGGTATCGGGAATTTCATTGAGCGTGCGCAGAAAAGCTTTATTCACGCAAAAAATAATTGGATCGTACCAAATGCCAATCCAGCGATCGTGTTCGTCTTTGAAATTGGTTTTAACCGCGTCGTTAATTTCGGAAATGTGCGGCGTGAGCAAATTCATTTCCGCGGCGGCGTTCAAAACTTCGCTGTCAGTCAAAATTAAATCGGCGGGTTCGGTTTGAATTTTTTGGATTAAATCTTTCGCGGGAAGTGGAACGAAATTTACGCGCACGTGATTTTCGCGCTCGTACGTTTCTGATAAAATCGTCACGGTTTCGGCGGGCAAAGTTGTGTAGGCTCGAAGTTCCTGCATTGGCACAGCAGAATTTTTTTCGTCAGCGCCCACGGGCAAAGCCGCGCCCGCCAACGCCGCCATTACCAACATCAGCGCCGTTAAAAGCAAAATCGTATACCGCCGCATAAATTCTTCCCTCCGCAAAAATTTTTTCGCCGTTATTATAGCTAACTCTCATATTAATTACAAGATTTTTATTGACGGCAACGGCAGGATTATTTTAATCCTTAGAGAATAGAAACTGTGTAGAATTCTGAATAATTTTTCGAGGGGGAATAATTAAATGGCTGAAGCAACCAAAAAACGCGGCGAAGATGTCAACACTTTAAAAGACAAATTCCACAAAGACGAAGTTGACGCGCGCGTTCGCGCCGCAATTCCTTACACCGGTCGGTGGCACAATATTTTTCACGTTGACGCGCCTTTTTCGTTGATAAGCGATCCTAATGGTTTGTGCAACCTCAACGGCGAATATCACATTTTCTGCCAGTGGAATCCTATTCCGCAAAATCAAAATTGGCACAAAAATAAATCGTGGATGCATACCAAAACCCGCGATTTCGTCAACTACAGCGTGCCCGAACTTTCCCTTTGGCCGAGCGACGAACACGACAAAGACGGCTGCCATTCCGGCTGCGGTTTCGCTGAAGACGGCAAGGTTCGCGTTTTCTACACCTGCAACGCTCGCGACGATAATTACGTCCGTACGGTTGTTCAACGTTTCGGCACTTTGCAGGAAGACGGCGCTGTTGTCAAGGAAGAAATTCAACTTGTCGGCAACCCCGAAGGCTACACCGCGCATTTCAGAGATCCTAATTTCTTTTATCGTAACGGCGTCCGCTATTTCGCAATGGCGGCTCAGCGTATGAGCGATTATCCTGCAAAAAGTTCACGCCCGACTAACGGCTGCGTTTTAATCTACAAAGAAAAATCTGAAGGCGGCTGGGAATTGCTCGGCGAAGTCAAAACCGATTATTACGATTTCGGCTACATGTGGGAATGCCCGAACCTTTTGCAATTCGGCGATATGGACGTGCTGATTGTTTGCCCGCAAGGCGTCCCTCACCAGGAATTGAAATATCAAAATCATTGTCTCTCCGGTTATTTCATCGGACATTTTTCAGTTGACAGCCTCGATATGATTCATGGCAAATTCCACGAACTCGACAAAGGCTTTGATTTCTATTCGCCGCAAGTTATTGCAAATGAGGCGCGCCATATCCTTGTCGGCTGGATTGGTATGCCCGACCTTACCGATACGGTTGAATCCGCCAAAGACGGCTGGCTTTATACTTTGACAATGCCGCGCGAACTTATTCTTCACGAAGGCAAATTGCGCTATCGCCCCGTCGAAGAAATGAAAGCGCTCCGCAAAGATTTTCAAAATGTCGACGTATTCAACACCGCGAACGTTTCAGCTAACCTTGCCAAAGGCAGCGAGTCCGATTTGGATATTACCTTCGGCGCCGCCCGCAAAGTTGAAATTGCCGTTAAATGGGGCGAAGAAAAATTCACGATGACTTATGAGCGCGATACTCAAACCATTCTGCTCGACAGGCGCGGAATGAAATTGGGCGGCAGAGGCATTCGTAAATTCACCGACGGCAAAAATACCGATGTTGAATTGGGTTTCCGCAAATTTAAACTTTTCGCCAATCTCGATTTGCAATTCAGTCTGTTTGTCGACCGTTCGGCTATCGAAGTTTTCTTGCAAAATGGCGAAGAGGCTTGCAGTATGCTGATTTATCCGGAAAGTGACGAAGCGCCGAAACTTGAAATTAACGGTGACGCTCCGCTTGAAAAAGTTTCCGGCAAAATTTACGAACTCGGCGGCTTGAACTACAAATAAAAATCTATCTGTAGTTAATATAATTTTTTTGTTCCGTCAAATGTGGCGGGACTTTTTTATTTCTTAAAATTAGATTAAAAACGGCGTCATTGCTTGACAAATCATCGCTAAGAGATATAATAATTATGGTTATAGTTGTCTAGAATTTTTTGGTTACATTGAGAGTGTTAGAAAAATAGTTTATTTTTCAGGAGGCGAAACTTTATAGGTAAAAGCAGCGTAATTTCAGATATATATAAGTGGAAGGTTTTTTTAAAGAGGAGTGCGTTTTACCATGAAAAAATTTGAATTTCACATTCAACGCTTTGCAACTACAATGACCGGTACAGCTTCTAACGATTATCTTAGCAATTACTCGGATAATGTTATGATGTACGCGTACGGCGGCGCTGATACCATTTACAATTACGGTGACGACGTGACGATTAGCGCGGGCGAAGGTAACGACACAGTTATTCGCGGGCTTGCCGATTATAATTCAATCAACGCGGGCGCCGGTAACGACGTCATTAGTTTAAGCAGCAGCCAAAATTGGGGCTGGAGAACTACCATAAACGCCGGAACGGGCGATGACACTATTTACGCCAATAGCTTAAATTCCTACTATGGAGATCTTTATCGGTATATGTCCGGTGACGGAAACGATATTATTTATGGTTTCACAGATAAAGATACCATTTTTATAAGCGGAACAACCGCTACGCGTTCGACCGTCAGCGGCAATGTAATTCTGAATATGGCAAGCGGCGGTGCTATTACACTTTCCGGCGCAAGTTCCAAAACTTTTACCGTGATTGATGATGATACTCCTTTGCCGATTGTAAATTCCACAAGTCATACAGTTGTCAACGGAACTGCCAACGCCGATACAATAACAAGCAGCGGCGCTAGTTACGTTACGATTTCTGGTGGCGCGGGTAATGATACCATTCAAAATATCTACCGGCGATTATGTTTCAATTTCCGGCGGCAATGGCGACGATTATATTTACACATATTACAGCTGGCACGATACCATTAGCGGCGACGCGGGCGCTGATACCATTTCGATTGATAGAGGGCGTGACAATTTAATTAACGGCGGAGCTGGTAATGATAAAATCAGCTTGAGCAACAATAGCGGAGCAATGACAATTAGCGGCGGTGCGGGCAACGATACCATTTATGGCGACACTGTTAATGTTTATGGCGTTTTATATAACTACGCGGTGGGCGACGGCAGCGATGTTATGTACAATGTCAGCGCCAATGACACCATTTCAATTAGCGGCGTCAGCGGCGAAAATCTTTGGTCAACCGTGTCCAGCGGCAGTAATGTAATTGTCAATGTTACAGGCGGCGGCTCAATGACATTGGTTGGCGCTGTTGGTAAATCACTGAAAATTTATCCTCAAAACATCGGCGTTAACATAGTCAACTCCAAAGCCGATACCGTGATTAACGGCACTGCATACGGCGATACCATTTCAAATACCGGCGCTTATACTAAAGTTTACGGCAACGGCGGCGGCGACAGTATTTACAATACCTCGGCCAGTCACGTAACTTTAAGCGGCGGCGCGGGTAATGATACCATTCAAAATATTTATAGCGGCGGCGGCGATTATGTTTCAATTTCCGGCGGCAATGGCGACGATTATATTTACACATATTACAGCTGGCACGATACCATTAGCGGCGACGCGGGC